>JAMCYV010000029.1 GCA_023473595.1 Patescibacteria group bacterium
ATGTAAGGCATCAGGAAAAACGAAACCAAGTCGATGCTCCAACACTCTTTGACAAACTCCTAGACTAACTGCCGCCTCTGAGCGGCAATATGAATACCACCGGCTCTCGAGCCGGTGGTAGGTTATTGGGGTTAAAATAAAGAATGTCTTGATCTGTCATTTCGACCGACACTACGGTAGTAGCGAGTGGAGAAATCTTTGAGGTTTTAGATCTCTCGATCCGGCGGCTGCCGGACTCGAGATGACAATGCTGTGGGCTTGATCGCATAATAACCATATTTAATTTATAATTTGTGGTATGTTTGAATTTAAAATCGATTTTAAAGATGAAAAGACCAAAGCTAGATCCGGGACTATAAAAACCAGTCATGGTAAGATTCAAACCCCGGTTTTTATGCCGGTGGGAACTCTTGGAACAGTTAAAGCGATGTCGCCGAAGGAACTTGAAGAAATCGGCGCAGAAATTATCCTTGGCAACACTTATCATCTCTATTTGAGACCGGGGATTGAAACAATTAGAAAATTCGGCGGCCTCCACAAATTTATAGGCTGGAATAAGCCGATTCTTACAGACAGCGGAGGCTACCAGGTCTTTTCTTTAGCTCAAAGAAAGAACGAAAGGAAGGAAAACCTGGTTAAGATTACCAAAGAAGGGGTCTGGTTCAAATCACACCTGAATGGTTCTAAGCATCTTTTTACTCCGGAAAAGGTGATTGATTTAGAACTTTCAATCGGATCTGACATTATCATGCCTCTTGATCTTTGCCCTTCAGCCGAAGTTTCTAAAGAAGAGATTGAAAAAGCAGTAAATATTACTAATCTTTGGTTTGAAAGAGCATGGTCCTACTACGCTAAAGCTATGCAGGATAAACAATACTACAAAGAAAAAACAAGTATTTTTACGGACTCAAAGCCGGCTCTTTTTGCTATTATCCAAGGAGGAACACATCCCGATCTTAGAAAGAAATCTTTTGAATATTTGAGCAAGTTTCCAGTTTCAGGATTTTCTATCGGAGGAGTTGCAAATGCTGGGGAATCAAAAGAGAAGCAAGAAAAAGCGATTGAAGCTACTATTCCTTTACTCCCTGAAAATAAACCAAGATATCTTATGGGGGTTGGCGAGCCAGAAGATATTTTGACTGCAATAGAAGAAGGCATTGATATGTTTGATTGTGTTACGCCGACTAGATACGGTCGACATGGGGTAGCTTACACTAAGAAAGGTAAAATTAATCTTTTGAATGCGATATATAAAAATGACAAATTACCTCTTGATAAGAATTGTAGTTGCTATTCTTGTCAGAATTTTTCAAGAGCATACATTAGTCATCTTATCAGAGAAAAAGAAATACTGGGGGTTCGGCTTCTCACGATTCACAACCTTAATTTTCTAATCGAACTTACGAAAAAATCCAGGGAAGCAATCGAAAAAGGAAACTTTCTAGAATTTAAAACTTCTTTCCTAAAAAAGTATCACTAATTATCTTCCCGGTGGGATTATAACTGGCGTATTTGTCTGAACAAAACGAACAATTACAAAGGAAATAATAATTATTACAAGACCAATAATCGAATTTAAAATTATTCTTTGGGCGCGTCCCACAGACTTTTCGTCTCCGCCGGAAACAATGTAAAGTATAGCGCCAATTATGATAAAAAGGACCGTAAGTGCGGCACCGAAACCCAATATGTAATTAACAATACTGGCGATCAAAGTGCCGGGTAAAAAATTGCCTCTGCTTTGCGGGAGAGGCTCAACGCTCTGGGGGACATCTTGAAGAGCGACAGCGACTATTATTGAGATAAGCCACAGTCTTAAAAGCTTTCTTAGATTTTTTATCCTTTTCATACCTTTATATTAAGACCTGTAAGATAGAGAAGAATATTGAGAACTTACAAAAATTCTATTCAAGTTGAATTTAGAGTCCATACTTGCTATGATTAAAAAGAAAATGAAAACAGACAAAGACAAAATAAATACAATTATAGATCTTATAACTGCTGCTCAAAATAGCATTCATAGCGCCGAACAAATGCTAAAAAGCTTGGGTGATAAAGAAAGTAAAAAGCCTGTGAGTGCAACTCCATCCAAACAAGGTGAAGCGACAATAATCGAAGGCATCTTTGATGGAGAAAAGATGCTAGGGAATGACAATAAAGAATATCCAGTGCCTGAAAATTATGCTTCAAAATCAAAATTGGTCAAGGGAGACACCTTAAAACTTACGATCGGTGGGGATGGTAGCCATCTTTTTAAACAAATATTGCCTGTAGAAAGAAAAAGAATTATTGGTGAAGTGGTTGATGAAGGAGGGTATTTCAAGGCTATATCGGAAGGCAAATCTTACAAAATTTTAAATTCCTCTATTACTTTTTATAAACTTATAGGCGGAGATAAGGTAGCACTTCTTATTCCAGCCGAAGAAGAGAGCGATTGGGCAGCGGTTGAAAACAAACTTTTACAAAGTGAAGACTCGAGTGGCACTGGAGAAAATATTACGTTACCGAAGGAAAACCCTAGTGAATCTGTCACAGGAAAAAATGTAGAACCTTCTATTCTTTCTAATAGTGATGAAACAGAAAAAGCAGAACCATCTGCTGAAAATTCTGTAGTTATGCCTGCGACCCCAGTCCAAAATGAAGCTGAAACAGAACTTATTTCTGATATCTTAGATCGTCCGTCAGATAAAACTAAAGCCGAGGCTTCACTTTGTAAAAGTTTGTTTTCAACCGCTGCCCAATCGCTTGATATTTGAGTTCCCGAACTTTTCCACAAGAAAAAATACTTATAAACATAAAAATTGGCTTACCCCCATTAGTTTGAGTATTATTTGTGTTAACATTTACAAAGAATAAACATAAGATGTATGGAGAAAATAGCATTATATAGAAAATACCGTCCGAAAAATTTCTCAGAAGTTTTGGGGCAAATTCATGTGACAAAGACTCTAGAAAACGCTCTAAAAGAAGGAAGAGCCAGTCATGCTTACCTTTTTACTGGCCCTAGAGGAGTTGGTAAAACCACTGTAGCTAGAATTTTGGCAACAGCTATAAATTGCGAAAAGAGAAAAGGCGGCGAACCCTGCGGATCTTGTGAAAATTGCAAAATGATTTTAGCAGGAAAAGCAATCGATATTTTAGAGATAGACGCTGCAAGCAACAGGGGGATAGATGAGATTAGGGAACTAAAGGAAAAAATTAAATTTTCACCATCAAAACTAAAATACAAAGTTTTTATAGTAGACGAAGTCCATATGCTTACTAAAGAGGCTTTCAATGCACTTCTTAAAACTTTGGAAGAACCGCCGGAATATGCTCTTTTTGTTCTAGCTACGACTGAGATTCATAAGGTTCCACAAACGATTCTTTCCCGATGTCAAAGATTCGATTTTAAGCGAATTTCTTTGAAAGATTTGGCGGAAAAGCTTCAGTTCATTGCTAAAGAAGAAAAAATAAAGATTTCAAAAGATGCAATATCCATGATTGCAGAAGCCAGCGATGGAGGGATGAGAGACGCCGAATCATATCTGGATCAAATTGCAAGCTACAAAGAATCCGGTGAGATCGAAGTAAAAGACATTATCGAGCTTCTAGGGATGTCTGATTTTAAAAATCTATATAATCTTATTTCGGCTTTAAAAGAAGGAAAGGCGAAAGAAGCAATTATTCAAATAAATGAGCTTGCCGAAAATGGGGCCGATCTCGATCAGTTCATTAAAAACTTGGTAGAATATTTGAGAAAAGTTCTCCACATAAAAGTAGTCGGCGACTCAAATATTCAAATGACAGAAGAGCATTTTGAACTTACTAAAAAATTGGCGAAAGATTTGGATCTAGCTTACATTTTAGAAATGATAAAAACTGTCTTAAATTATTCAAACGCTTTTAAGAATTTGCCTTTGCCACAATTACCTTTGGAAATGGCAATTGTTTCTTTAACTGAAGGGAGGGTGGGAGTAACAAAAACGGCCGAAAAATATGAAAGAGAAGGCGAAGTCTATGCCAAAGAAGACAGAGATATTAAAGGCGAAAACATAGACGGGGAATGGCCGGATTTCCTTTTGGAAGTAAAGAGCCAAAACAATTCTATTCATGCACTTCTCAAAGTCTGCAGCTATGAGATAAAAGGCGACGAGCTTTGTCTATATTTTCCTTATAAATTTCACAAAGAAAGGATTGAAGACATAAAAAATAAAAAAATTGTCGAAAAAGCTTTAAATAAGGTTTTTAATAGAGACCTAAAGGTCAAATGCTTTATTAAAAATGACATGCCAAAACCAGAAGAAGCGGCGAAAACAGAGACAGAGCTTTTAGAAAAAGCCTTGGATATTTTTGGAGGGGAAGTAGTAAATTAACTTAAAACTTAAAAGTCAAAAGTCAAAAATATAGGTGTCGCTTTGCGACGGATAAAAAAATAGCAATAGCATAACTTTTTATTAATACCTTGTTTAATCTAAATCATAATGGAGGGTGAGAAAGGTTTAAGATGGCAACAAAAGAAGAAGTAAAACAGAATGTTTACCCTCATAACCTTGAGGCTGAAGAATCGGTCTTGGGCTCGATACTTTTAGACAAGGATGCAATTATTAAAGTCGCTGACATTTTAACTCCAGCTGATTTTTATAAGAAAGCCAACGAAATTATTTATTCAGTCATGCTTTATCTTTTTGAAAAGCATGAGCCGATTGATGTCCTCACTGTTTCCAATAGATTAGAAAGCCTAGGAGAACTTGAAAAAGTAGGGGGCGCTAGTTATCTAGCTGCTCTATCAAATACTGTCCCATCAGCGGCGCATGTTGTGAAATATGCCAATATTGTTGCCGAAAAGGCGACTCTCTCCAGACTGATTAAGGCTTCAACAGAGATAGAAAGCATTGCTTACCAAGGCAGCGACGATATTCCCCTTCTTTTGGATCAAGCAGAGCAAATCATTTTCCAGGTTTCAAAAACCCATATCAAAGATAATTTAGTTCCTTTAAAGAGTATTATTACCGATAACTTTGAAAAGCTGGACGAACTACACGCCAATAAAGACAAACTTAGAGGTTTATCTACCGGTTTTAAAGATATGGATAATATCTTGGCCGGTCTTCAAAACTCGGACTTAATTATTATCGCTGGTAGGCCGGCAATGGGGAAAAGCTCGCTTGCCTTAAACATTGCCCAACATGCGGCGACCAAAGAAGGGATGCCAATCGCTCTTTTTAGTTTGGAAATGAGCAAGGAGCAATTAGGAGATAGGCTTCTTTCCGCCGAAGCCGGGATCGATTCTTGGAAACTTCGAACTGGCAATCTATCAGAAGATGATTTTGTAAAATTAGGGGAAGCGATGTCTGCTCTCGCTGAAGCTCCCATTTATATCGATGATTCAGCTCTCATCAATGTTCTAGAAATAAGGACAAAAGCTAGAAGGCTCCAGGCAGAGCATGGTTTGGGCCTTATCGTTGTCGACTATCTCCAGCTAATGCAGGGACGAAACAAGGAAAGCAGGGTTCTAGAGCTTTCGGAGATTTCTAGGGAACTCAAAGGGTTAGCTAGAGAACTTAACATACCAGTTGTAGCCTTATCTCAGTTATCAAGAGCAGTTGAGGGCAGGCCATCAAAGGTCCCCCAACTAGCAGATCTTCGCGATTCTGGATCTATTGAGCAAGATGCTGATGTTGTTCTTATGATTTATAGAGAAGATTACTACGAGCCGGATACTGAAAGAAAAAATATGGCTGATATCCTTATAAGAAAGCACAGAAATGGGCCAACCGGATCAGTAGAACTCTTTTTCCAAGCAGATAGAATGCAATTTAGAAATCTCGAGAAAAAAAGAGAGGAATAATATTTCTTTTGTTTTTCCTTTGATCTTGCTATATAATAAAAGGGTAATTAAAGGAGGAAACAAATGGCAAATGAAACAACTGTAGTAGGCGGTGAAAACAAACTTCTTAAGCAAATCTCAAAATTTGCTTCTGTTGGCGTATTAAATACTGCAATTGACTTTTTAGTATTTAACCTTTTAGTTAAATTAGGGGTGAATGTTATTATTTCAAGCGTTATTTCAATGACTCTTGCAATAACAAACAGCTATATCTTAAACAAATTCTGGACTTTTCAAGATAAGACAAAAACCAATATTACTGAACAAGCTAGTTTCTTTGTCATTGTAAGTCTGGTTGGTCTTTTACTTAGCAATTCAGTTCTTTATTTCTTCTATAACATTTGGACTTTCCCGGCCAATCTAGCATTGGATATTGTTAAGGCGATTAGTTTAGATAAAATTTTTAGCGATAATTTCGTAATCTCTAACTTCGCTAAAGTTTGCGGAATCTTAATGGCTATGGTCTGGAACTTTATCGCTTACAAGAAACTTGTTTTCAAGAGTAAATAAATGGATCTTCCGAAAATAGGGATTATCTCTTCAAAAATTAAAAAAGGCATAAGAAAGGTTCCGAGCATTCTAAATGATGCACTTAAGGCAATTTTTTCTTTTTTAAGAGAAAATCCTAGAAGGTTCATCCCACTTTTTATTGTTGCTTTGGCCTTTATACTTAGAATTTACTATTTAAATGAATTACCAAACGGTCTTGCTAAACAGGAATACTTAATAGTTAAAAGAGTATTAAGCATTAAAACCTGGTCTGACCTTTGGCTGGGGATTTATTTCCCTCAAGGAATTTTTATTTTCCTAGGCGCTCTTTTTTCTAAAGTATTTGGTGCTAAAGTCATAGTATTTAGGCTTCTTACGGCAACTCTAGGAACTTTAACAGTCCTTTTTGCTTATCTTTTTACAAAAGAATGGTTTACCAAAGAGGCTGGATACTTTGCCTCCTTTCTTTTAGCTGTTTCTTCTTGGCACATCACCTTGTCCAGAAATATTGATCCTAATATTCTTTTACCGCTTTTCCTTCTCCTTCTTTTTTATGTCACTACTTTTGCTTTTAGAACTAAAAAAAACTTTTATTTTATCTTGAGCGGTTTTATTTTAGGATTAGGCTTATATGTCAATATTGCTTTTGTTCTCTCGCCTTTTCTTTTTGTCCCGGTTGGGCTTTATTTTTATTTTAAAAATAAAAAGTTTGTTACTAGTTATATAAGAGAGCTCACTTTTGCTATTGATGCCGCAGCAATTACTAGCGTTCCTTATCTTGTCTCTTTTGTAAGATACCATTCAGATTTTCTAAAACCTTATACCATAAAAATGTTTTCTTATTGGTTCTATAACATCGGGTCGATTATTCAGTCTCTATTTAGCCATGGCGAGACCAATTACTTTTATAATTTAGGGTTCGAGCCTTTAGTAAGCCCCTTTGTTGGGATTGTTTTAATTTGTGCGATTACTTTTGGTCTTTTAAACATAAGAAACAGAAAGCAAGTTTTCCTTTTAGGCTGGTTTCTTGTTTTTCTTCTTCCTGGAATCTTTTCAAAGACTACGGTTATCGACAAAATTTCTGGCATTATACCGGTAGTTTTTATTCTAGCCGCTGTTCTTATCACTCATTTAACAAGAAAATGGTATACAACATTTCCTTTTAATAAAACAGCTCGTTTCACTTTTACTATCATCTTAGGCCTTATGTTTTTTCTTAATTTTGCTTATGAATATCAGAAATACTTTGTAGCTAGAGCCAATTCTCTTCAAGTTAAAAGCGTTTATAGCTTAAGCAATAATTTGCCTTTGAAGTAGAGTCTTGCTACAATAATTCAAAAAGGAGCCGTTATGTCTAAAGAAATTTACTTGTCAGTCATTATCCCCTGTAAAAACGAAAAAGAGAGGCTTGGGAAAAATCTTGATAAGTATATTGATTATTTAAATAAGCAAGAATATTCTTATGAGATTATTATCTGCGACTATGGCAATGAGACCACCGAAATGACTAAAAAAGTGGCAATGGAGAGAAAGAAGGATTGTCCGAATCTTAAATTCATTGTTCTAGACGAAAGCAAGAAATTTAATAAAGAGGCCAAAAAAGGTTTCCAAGTCCAGCAGGCTATGCAAGAAGCAGTTGGGGAAGTAAAAATGTTTTTGGATGCCGACGGGGCCACAAAGATAAACGAGCTTGACCATGCTCTTCCGAGATTGAAAGAAGGTTATGATGTTGTTATCGGCTCCAGGTTCTTAGAGGAATCGAATATAAAAGAAGAGGTGCATAGGGTTTGGTATCGGGAAGCAATTTCGAAGTTAGCAAACCTTGTTATTCAGATCTTAGCGGTAAGAGGGATCAAAGATACCCAGTGCGGATTTAAGATTTTCACCAAGGAAGCAGCCAATGATATTTTTAGTTTACTTAGGATCGGCGGCTGGGCTTTCGATATGGAAGTTTTAACTATTGCCAAGGCTCATGGGTTTAAAATCAAAGAGGAACCGGTAGAATGGAACGAAGTCGGCGGCGGCAATATAAATATCAGGGCTTATATTGAATCCTTAAGGGATTTATTTAAGATAAAATGGTTCAAGTTGACTGGTAAATACAGCAAAAAAAGACTAGAGAAGGTAAAAAATGCTAAAGAGGCTCTTTAAAGATAAATATTTTTTAGCATTTTTAGGAATAATAGCTCTCGCAGTATTTTTTCGATTTTTTAAGCTTTCGAGTCTTCCGCCAGGACTTCATCCTGACGAAGCGGCCAACGGCTTGGACATTATCGGCATTTTAGAAAAGGGGAAACAGTCGGTATTTTTTGCCACAAACGGCCCCAGAGAAGCTCTATTTTTCTACCTTCAAGCTATCGGAGTTCTACTTTTTGGCTATACTACTTTAGGACTTCGTTTTATGGCTAGTTTTATTTCGGTAGCTTCTATCATAGCTACCTATTTTTTGGCCAAGGAACTTTTTGGGAAAAGGGTCGGGCTTCTCTCAGCCTTTGCAATGACAGTTATCCCTTGGTACTTAGTTATTTCCCGCGACGGTTTTAGGGCCAATATGACGCCTCTTTTCGTTTCCCTTACTCTCTTTTTTGCTATCAAGGCTTACAGGGAGAGAAAGACGCTTTATTTTATCCTTTTTGGTCTAAGTCTAGGTCTTGGTTTCCATACCTATCTAGCTTACCGGCTCTTCCCGGCTGTTTTTATTGCCTTAGTCGGATTCTTTATCCTGTTTAAACGAGATTTCTTTAGAAATCTTTTTGTTATGAAAAAAGAGCTTATCTATTCAGGGCTCTCTTTTTCTTTAGTACTTTTGCCGCTTGTTCTTTATTTTATAAGACATCCCGAAGATGCCGGAGCTAGGGCTTCGGGGACTTCAATATTAAATAAAAATTTAAATGGAGGGAACCCCATAGGTTTCCTTTTGGAAAACCTAAAAAAGACGGCGCTAATGTTTAACTATCAAGGGGACTTAAATTTCAGGCAAAATCTTGGCGGAGCCCCGATGCTTGATCCTCTTGGTGGAATTGCCTTTATCGGCGGCTTCGTTTATTCAATTAGGAAAATATTTAAATGGGAGTATTTCCTTATCTTAGCTATTTTTGGGGTAATGCTTCTTCCAATGGTCCTAACAGCCGAGGGGATTCCTCATGGCTTAAGATCAATCGGGATTGTCCCATCGGTTGCAATTATGATTGCTCTCTTTATTGATTTTATCTGGCGGAGATGGGAGCTGGATTTTAAACAAAAAGCAGTTAAGTATTTAGGGATTGCTACTTTTACCGGATTTATTCTTTTTTCAATCGCTTATGGCTATATCAGGTATTTCGAAGTCTGGGGGAAAAATTCAGATACTTATGAGGCATATGCTGAGGATATGGTAATCCTTGCAGGTAAGATTAATAGTGAGTCTAAATCAGCCAATATAGTTACGGTAATTGGCGAATATTCGGATAAGACGGTTCAGTACTTAACTCATGATCGAGGAACTTATCAGCGCTTTGAACCAAGGGATGCTGATAAGATTCAGCTTAAAAAAGGTGAAAATTACGTTTATATTCAAAGAGATATGATTGATGAAGCAGAAGATAAACTTTGGACAAAATACATAAATGGAAGGTTTACCAGTATAAATTCTACTTTCGACAGCCGGCCGCTTCTTTATCTTTTTGAGGTGAAATTATGAAAAATTTGATGCAAAAATTAAAAGAAAACTGGCTTTTTATTTCAATCCTAGCACTTTCAATACTGGTTAGATTTTTGAATATTACTAAATCGAGTGTCTGGCATGATGAAGGTTATACCGTTCTTATGATTAAGCAGGGACTCCTCGATATTACAAAGACGACGGCTATTGATGTCCATCCGCCGCTTTACTATTACTTTCTTCATTTCTGGTCGCTTATTTTTGGGACGAGCGAACTTGCAATAAGAAGCATGTCGGCTGTCTTTGGGATTGGAGTAGTAGTTATAATGTATCTTTTGGTGAAAAAAGTTTTTGATAAGAATACAGCACTTCTTGCTATGGCTTTTGCGGCTTTTTCTCCCTTTTTCATTCGGTATTCGCAGGAAGCTAGGATGTACGGGGTTGAGGGATTTTGGACAATTCTTGGCACTTATTTTCTTTTCTTAGCTTTGGATAAAGAATACTTGGAAAAAGCTAAAACATTTTGGCAAAAATACAAATATTGGATATTTTATGTCCTTTCAATGGCGGCTGCCATTTATACTCATTATTATGCTTTGCTTTTAGTCTTTGCCCAGTGGGGATATGTCCTTATACGAAGCTTTGCCAATGGCGAACGATATATTCTAAAAAAGGAATGGTGGCTTTCGAATATTTCTGTCGGAGCTATTTTTCTGCCTTGGGTACCAAATGTCCTTAAGCAATTTACTAAAGTTCAATCAGGCTATTGGATTCCTCCGGTAAGCTTTAAAACGATTCCTGAGACAATTGTCGGGTCTTTTACCTACGATATTCCTCATTTTACTAATGTTATTTATTTTGTCCTTTTTCTTCTTTTCTTCATTATTGCCGATCTTGCTATTACTAGAAATAAAGAAAAAGTTAATGAAATTATCTTCTTTCTCTTATATTTCCTTATTCCGACAACCCTTATCTTCCTCGTCTCTTTGAGACAACCTGTTTATCAAAATCGCTACTTTGTCTTTGCAATGGCAGGCGTTTACATTATCTTAGCGGCTTTTATCAGCTCTTATAAAAACATTATTTTCAAGACCTTAGCTATTGTTTTTTTACTTGGGACAATGGTTTTTAAGATTGACTCAGTCTACTCCCAAGCTTCCCATCAAATGAAAGAAGCAGCTAATCTAATAAACACCGAATTCCAGGCTGGTGATGGACTTGCAGCGGCGGAGCTTTATGTCTATCTAGATTACGATTATTACAATAAGACTGGCCAAAGAGCGAAGCTTGTAAATGATGGAGAAATCAGAAATAACAACGAAATGGCTTTCATCTACCGAGATAAGGAAAACTTGGTTAGAAAATATTGGTCGGAGGTTGAGACGACAACCGGAATTATTTGGGTAGTTGGTAAAACTAATCCGGATGACTACAAAAAAATTCCTTCCTTCTGGCAGCTCTTAAAAGATGAAAAATTCGGTTATACCGAGATAAGAAAATACCAAGTAAGATAACCCAAAACTTAAAAATCAAAAATCAAAAGTTCGGGGTCCCTTTCGGGACGATTATTAATTATCCGAAGGATACCATAGTTTTGACTTTTGAATTTTAATTTTTACGATGTCGTATCCTTGTTTTAAGAGTGAAACAGGCGTAAAATATATTTAAAATTTAATAGAAGGAGATAATTATGTTTGGAAAAATGAAAGAGCTCTATGATTTTCAGAAAAAAGCTCGGGAAATTCAAAAGGAACTCAAAAATACTCTTATAGAAAAAGAAGTTGGAGCAGTAAAAGTTACTATAAATGGTGAACAAAAGATTGAGAAAGTCGAAATTAATTCGGAGATGGTAGATACAAACGATATTTCTTCTCTGGAGAGAGATATTAAATCAGCTCTAGACCAAGCAATTCAAGAATCTCAGAAAATTGCAGCCGATAAAATGAAAGATATTACAGGCGGATTGGGAATACCTGGTTTATAAAGCACCAAGTACCAAATACCAAATTACAAATAAATCGGAAATAACATGCTCCAAAAAACAAACACTAAAATTTATGACCTTGAGGAAAGAACACTCAACTTTAGTAAAGAAATAATCCGTTTTTGTAAAGGATTATCCAAAAACACAGTTAATTTTGAATTAATTTCTCAATTAATAAGGTCTGCTTGCTCAATAGGGGCTAACTATATCGAAGCAAACGAAGCTCTAAGTAAAAAAGACTTTATTCATAGGGTTAAGATAAGCAGGAAAGAAGCCAAAGAAACAATTTACTGGCTTAATCTTGTTTTGGAAATTAATCCTAATTTAAATGGCAGAATTAATAGTCTAATAAAAGAAGCGATAGAATTAAAGAAAATACTATCAGTCATAATAGAGAGATCTAGTTAATTTGGGTAATTAGAATTTGTAATTTATTTGTCATTTGGAAATTGTAATTTGGAATTTAAGGATAATTTATGCAGTTAATACCAAAAAACGTACAAAGCTTAATAGACGAGTTCTCGAAATTACCGGGCATCGGGCCAAAGAGCGCCCAGAGGTTGACCTTTTATTTATTAAGGGGAGCTAAGAAGAATATTGGTGAGTTGGGCCAGGCGGTTTTGGACCTCAAAAACGACTTAAAGATTTGTTCCAATTGTTTCAACATTGCCGAAAATGACCCTTGTGTTCTCTGCGGTGATGAAAGAAGAGATAGGGAAGTAATCTGCATTGTCGAAGAACCCTTAGATATAATTGCCTTAGAAAAAACCGGCAAATTCGAAGGTCTTTATCATGTTCTTCACGGAGCCATCTCGCCTGTAGATGGCATTGGCCCGGAGGATCTCTACATCTCCCAGCTTCTTTCAAGGGTTAAAAATAATGGAATCAAGGAAATTATTATTGCCACTAATCCGGACCTAGAGGGTGAAGCGACGGCAATGTATATCCATAAACTGATTGAACATCTAGGCATTAAAATTACCCGAATAGCTCACGGTCTTCCAATGGGTGCCGACATCGAATACGCCGATGAGATTACTCTTTCCCGTGCCCTTGAGGGGAGAAGGGAATACTAAAACAATAATAAATTTCTAATTTCAAATGTCAAATTGGGCTAAAATGGTTCAAAATTTTGCTATAGCAAAATTTTGAACCAAAAACAAAAACTCCTTTCTTTTTATGTTTGGCTTAATTATAATTAAATTTGGCCTTAATTAGAGAAGATGCTAAAGGATTTAAAAAGAATATTGAAAATAGCCCTAAGAGAAAAAGGCTTAACCCTTTTTGTTTTTCTATTGGCAATTTCTTCTTCTATAATCTCTCTTGCATCTCCTTGGATATTTAAGTTTTTAATTGATTTAATGGTAAATATAAAGGCCTATGATTCTTTAGAAACTGCATTCTCTGTTCTAAGTAAGATTACTTTAGGTTTGATAGTTATCTACTCTTTAGATATTGTTCAAAGTCTGACAATGAATTATTGGGGAAATATATGGTATTTAAGGATTGTTTATGATGTAACAAAAGACTCCTTCAGTCACCTTCACAGCTTATCATTAAGCTATTTTGAAAAAAATTCTGTTGGCAAAATAAAAGAACAGGTTGATAAAGGAGTCTGGGATATGCAAGCCATCATAGATGATTTTGTCCAAGAGCTTTTGCCTCAAGCAATACTTGTAGTTTTAGCGATTGTGATTTTAGCTAGAATAAATGTTTCAATAACTTTGCTTTCCTTTGTTGGCTTGCCATTCTTCGCCCTTGTCACCTTAAAGAGAACTAGGATCTTAAATCAAAACATGGACAAAATCCGAGATATTTATGAGAGAGCTTCTGCAATTGTGATGGAGAGTATTATCGGAGTTAAAACGGTAAAATCTTTCAACCGAGAAGAATTTGAGAAGAAAAATCATTCGAAAACATTGAATAATGCGCTTAGTCTTTATAAATGGCGTTATAAAAAAAGAAATAGGTTAAATTTAATCCGTTTTTCTATCATAAATGGCACACGGGTGCTAGTTATCTTTTGTGCCGGGATATTAGCTATAAAGGGTAAAATAACAGCTGGAGATATTTACCTTTTCTATGCTTATATATCAAAGATTTATGACCCTTTTCAAAAGTTGGTCAAGATATATGATAGAACCCATGAAAGAATGCGGTCGGTAAAAAGAGTATTAGATCTGATTGACACAGAGCCGGAAGTTAAAGATGAAACGAATGCGAAAAAACTATTAGTCAAACAAGGAAAAATCTCTTTTAAAAATGTAACCTTTGCCTATGAAAAGAAACATATTTTAAAAAATGTTTCTTTCGATGCTGATCCGGGTCAAGTAATAGCTTTAGTTGGCCCAAGCGGAGTGGGCAAATCAACAATCGCAAAGCTTATTATGCGATTTTATAACCTTAACAGCGGAAAAATTTTGATTGATAACAAGGATATTTCAAAAGTAACCCAGGAATCTTTAAGAGAAAACATTGGGGTTGTTTTGCAGGATACTCAATTATTTAACGATACAGTTGTTTACAACTTGAAATATGGGAATTTAAAAGCAAAAAGCAAAGACATTATTGCGGCTGCTAGAGTTGCAAATGCAGACGATTTTATTCAAAAGCTTCCTAAAGGATATAATACTTTAGTTGGTGAAAGGGGAATTAAACTTTCTGGGGGCGAACAGCAAAGAATTAATATTGCCAGAGCAGTCTTAAAAAATCCGCCGATTCTAATTCTTGACGAAGCAACTTCTCATCTCGATTCTGAATCAGAAATGCTTGTGCAGGATGCCCTTTGGAAGCTTATCAAAGGCAGAACAACAATTATCATTGCTCACAGACTTTCAACAGTGATGAGGGCTGATAAAATCTTAGTTTTAAACAAAGGAAAAATTGTTGAAGAGGGAACACATGAAGAGCTTTTAAGGGAAAATGGCCTCTATGCCAAGCTTTTTAAGATTCAATCTGGAGCGATGCTTCTAACAGAAAAAGAAGAGGATACCGAAGAAGAGAATTTAAAGTTAGAGCTAAAATCTGTCTAGCCTTTATTACTAAAACAGTAGGGATAATAAACTAAAACAAAGACCATGGTTCAAAGTTTTGCTATAGCAATATTTTGAACCAATAGTTTTATAGTTTTTAGCGTACGATTTAGCTTTATTTCTCTCATTAGTTAAAGTATAATCTACCTATGCTTAAGGTTTACAATACGCTTACTAGAAAAAAAGAAGAATTCAAGCCGAGAAAAGATAAAGAAGTCGGTATCTATACCTGCGGGCCGACGGTTTACAACCATGCCCATATCGGCAATTTGAGGGCTTATGTCTTTGCTGATACCCTTTTTAGATATTTAAAATTTGCCGGTTATAAAGTTAAATGGGTGATGAATATTACCGATGTTGATGATAAAACGATTCGTGATTCAAAAAAAGCTGGCGTTAGTCTGAAAGAATTTACCGAAAAATACGAAAAGCTCTTTTTTGAAGACATCGAAAAGCTAAATATTAATAAAAAAGAGTTTTTTAAGATTCCTAAGGCGACTAAATATATGAAAGAGATGCAGGAACTCGTGAAAGTTCTTTTAGATAAAGAGATTGCTTACATAAAAGACGGCTCTATTTATTTTAACATTCAAAAATATATTGATAGCGGGCATAAATACGGGAAACTTCTAAAGATTGATATGGCGAATTTCAAAAGGGGCGAAAGAGTAGAAGCTGATGAATATGAAAAAGAGAATGTGCAAGATTTTGTCCTTTGGAAAGCCAAAAAAGAATCTAATGAACCAAGCTGGGATTTTAAAATTGAAGGAAAAAATTATCCCGGAAGACCTGGCTGGCACATCGAATGTTCGGCAATGAGCCGAAAAAACCTCGGAAATCCATTTGATATTCACACCGGTGGTGTTGACTTAATCTTTCCGCATCACGAAGATGAAATTGCTCAAACCGAAGGTGCTTATGATGTCCCAATAGCTAACTATTTTATGCATAACGAGCATCTTTTGGTGGAGAATCAGAAGATGTCAAAGTCTTTGGGGAATTTTTATGTCTTAGAAGATATTACTAAATTTGGTAAACCCTTAGCCTTTAGGTTATTAGCTTTACAAACACATTACAGAGAAAAACTAAATTTTACAAAAGATTCCATGCTACAAGCAGAAGTAGCCTTAACTAGGGTTTATGAATTTATAAGAAAACTTTTATGGGTAGAAAAAACAGGGCAAAAAGATAGAGTGAGTTTTTTATTAAAAAAAGTTGAGAAGGAATTTTCCGTTGCGATAGCAGATGATCTTTCGACTCCGAGAGCTCTTGCTAGCTTATGGGAAAGTATTGCTAAAATTAATAAATTAATTGATGAAGGTCTGTTAAATAAAAAAGAAGCTAATTTGTTTTATGATTTTTTTCTAAAAATTGATCGGGTTTTAGGCTTAGGTTTAGATGAGGTACTCCAACCAAAAATTGATCCAACTATTGTAGGGTTAATTAATAAATATAAGAAAGCGACTGTTAATAAGGATTATGAAACGAAAGATAAAATCAGAACTGAATTTAATAAGTTAGGCTATAAGATAGAAGATACAAAATATGGAATTCCTAGAATAACTTTTCTAGGGGAAAAGTAAATGGAAAGAATTGAGATAAAAGACAGTTATAAGATTTTTAAAGCAGCAGTTGAAGCCATGGACGCCTATAACGCGACCAAGCTTAAGCTTAGAAGATCTGGCAATATTTTAAGAATTGAAAGCCAGGAGCTTGATCTAAGAAATTACGATACAATCTATGTCGTTGGTGCCGGTCGGTTAGCCGGCCAGATGGCAAAAGCAGTCGAAAACATGCTTGCCGATAGAAACCTGAGCGGTAAGATTATTGTTCCAGCTGACGAGACTGAGCCGTCTCTAAGTCGAATTACGCAGATCGAGTCTTCGTTTCCTGTCCAGGATGAAAATGCTGTTTTAGGAACAAGAAAAATTTTAAATTTTTTAGAAAAAAGCGGTCAAAACGATCTCATCTTTGCGCTTTTTTCAGAGGGAGCTTCCGAGCTTTTATCGGCGCCAGCCCAAGGAATCTTTTTAACTGAAAAAATCGCTCTTACAAAGGAATTAGCTAAGGCTGGGGCAACAGAAAAAGAAATAAATATTGTGAGAAAACATCTTTCAGTCGTCAAAGGCGGACGTTTTGCCGCGTACGCTTACCCATCAAAAGTGATCTCAATGATTATTCCTGATGTTCCCAATGAAGATCTAGAAATGGCTGTTTGCGGGCCTACAACAGCGGATACAACAACTTATTACGATTGCATCCAAATTCTAAAGAAGTATTTGCTTTATGATGATCTATCACCTTCAATTAAAAATCATATTTTAAAAGGCATGAAAGGAGAAAATTTTGATGCTCCTAAAAAGGGCGACCGGGTTTACCATAATATTCGAAATATTATAGTTACAGATCTAAAGACCGGTCTAGAGAAAGCTCAAGAGGAAGCAGAGTATCTGGAATATAGGCCGTATGTTTTAACTGAATCAGATCTTGAAATTCGGAAAACAATTAAAAATTTGCTTGAAATAATTAGAACAAAAGAAATCAAAAAACTTCCTATCTCAAAACCTGCCTGCATCCTAGCGGGAGGAAAAATTTTTAAAAATGGCTCCAGAAGAAGAGATACTAAAAATCTTGAATTGGCTTTGAAATTATCCTTAGAATTTTCCGACTATATAGGACAAAATTTAGAGTTTTTATCTGCCTCTACGGAATGCAGGGAAAACCAAGGGGTAATAATAGACCAACTAATGTTTCCAAAAATTTTGAAAAAGGGAAATGTTCTAAGAAGTGACAGTCTGGTCCAGTTTTTCCAAGAAAACGGCTGCCTTCTTCCGTCTTTTCGCGTAAGAACAAATATTAATGACTTAATTGTCCTGTTAATTAAATAATTAGGCTCTAAAATCGTAAAGATAAAGAGCTTTTTGAAAACCTTTTACATTATAAGTTGCAATTGGTTTTATACCTTTGATTGTCGAACTTAAAGTAATCATTAGGTTGCCTTTAAATTTACCGGCTTTGTATAAATTATTAATGATTTCATTGTTAAAGTAGCAATAAATCAAGCTGTTCTTTGGTGTTTCAAAAGTAAAGACATCTTCTCTAATTAAATAGATTTTATATTTATTTCTAAGAAATAATTTAGAAGCTAGGTAAGTAAAAAATTCTTTTTCAACTGCATAAATATTCTCCCATTTGTATCCTTTGCTTAAATATTTGGCGACTTTGCAGAGACCGGCGCCTAATTCTACAAGATTCAAATTTTCAGTTTCTTTATAAAATCTCTCATTAATTAATTTATCCAAAACTGGGAAGACATACTTTGGATTTGATGGGTAATAAAAAATTTGATTTTCACCAAAAGACCAAAAAAGGCGGTAAAGAGTAATCCCAGTGATAATAATAAAAAGACAGGCTAGGATAAAAGGCAAAAGTGTAAGTAGGTAAAACATAAATTTTGGCTCCCGGGCTTGGATTCGAACCAAGATTAACGGCTCCAAAGGCCGTTGTCCTACCATTAGACGACCCGGGATTAACTAGTATATTTTAGCTTTTTTTAAGCATAAATTCAAGAATAAAGGAGCAACATGCAATTTAAGAACTCATTAATCAATATGGGTTCTTTGCCACTGTGCTTGTCATCCTGAACTTGATTCAGGATCCAAAAGCATAGTTTCCGGATCAAGTCCGGAATGACAAAGAAGGTTTTTAGATTTATAGAAAGGGATCCTCAGTCAAGCCCCTCCTTATTTAAGGGGACAGTTTAAGCTAATATTCTATCTAATTTTTCGAAAAGTTCGTCTAAATCTTCCGGGTTCTTGATAGTTATATCGACATTTCCTTGCTCTAAATAATTTTTATGGTCTTTTTCCCAACGATCAAGTTGGTTCATAAACCATTTGGCTGTCTCACGGTCTCTCTCGCTTTCAATATTTTCGATTATTTTATCTTTTTCTATTTCGCAATTTATCACAAATGTTTCATAGCCATATTCTTCAGCCCATTTTTCGTAAGTCTTAAATCTTCTGTCTGCTCCAGACATCCAAACAATCAGTTTATTTGGGAGAGCTGTCAGTTTTTTAATCAAATCTTCGCCGTATTCATCGAGAATATCTTCAGGCTGCTTGGTATTTTCAATTTTTTCATTTTGATAAATAATCGTTCTGGCCTTGTCTTTATCTATTAAAAGGCCTTTGTATTTTTCAGCGATTTTCTTTGCAATTTTTTCATATCCAGATCCTGGAATTGTTGAGAATAAAACAAAAACCTTCTTCGAATTAGAAAAACCTTGGTTTGGTATTTCTTCAAAAAATCTTTTGTCTAAAATTTCTTTTAACCCTATTTTCATATTATTCATTTTTAATGATTTTCCCCCTATTTTCAACTCCAATTTATAAAAATAGTTTCCTCGCCAAATTCTTGTTATACTATTTTTATGCTTACTATAGAGAACGCCAAAATAGTTACGAATCAGGAACTCACCCGAGATTATTTTGTAATGACCTTAAATTGTCCTAAAATTTCTGCTCTTGCCCGGCCGGGGCAATTTGTAAATATTCATGTTTTAGAGAACACTGATCCGCTTTTAAGACGGCCGATCAGTATTTATGATATCGATAAATCAAAGGGGACTATTAAAATCCTTTATTTTATAAAAGGCAAAGGGACAAACATTCTAAAAAATAAAAAAGAAGAGGAAATTTTAAGCGTTACCGGGCCTCATGGAAACGGCTTTGTCGTCCATCCGGATTCAAAGAACATACTTTTAGTCGGCGGAGGATTTGGGACAGCCCCTCTGGCTTTTTTGGCTAAAGAAATTAAAGAAAAGAATATCTTTACAGCGATTGGCGGTAGAACAAAAGATTTGATTTTTTGTGAAAAGGATTTTAAGGATTCGGGCGCTAAAGTTTTTATTTCAACCGAAGACGGCAGTTATGGCGAAAAGGGGTTGGTCACTGAAAATATCATTAAGATTTTAAATCAAAATAAGATTGATGAAATCTTTACTGTTGGGCCTTCGCTAATGATGAAAGCTATCGCTGAAATTGCCAAAAAGAGGAACATCCCCTGCCATGTCTCGCTAGAGGAGAGGATGGCTTGCGGAGTTGGAGCTTGCTATGGATGCGTTTGTAAAACTAAGAAAGGATATGAAACGGTTTGTACCCAAGGTCCGGTCTTTGATTCGGGGGAGTTAGAATGGTAATGTTATTCCGACCGACTTGTCCTGCAAAGCTTTAGCGTCGTAGGAAGTGGAGGAATCTAATAGATCCCTCGACAGGCTCGGGATGACAGAGAAAATTTATGAAATTAGAAACCAAGCCAAAATTAGAGGTAAATTTAGCTGGAATAAAGATGAAAAATCCGGTCACTGTTGCTTCTGGAACTTTCGGGCTTCAGCACGGTCAGTTTTTCGACCTCTCTGTTTTAGGAGCGATAGTCCCCAAAGGGATAACTTTGGAACCGAAAGAAGGAAATCCTACCCCTCGTATTATTGAAACAGCTTCCGGAATGCTAAATGCGATCGGGCTTCAGAATCCGGGATTAGAAGGATTCATTGATACTTTACCGGCATATGAAAAGCTAAATACCCCTATAATCGTCAATATCTCTGCTGGAAGTGCAGAAGATTATGCCAAATTAGCGGAAAAATTAACAAAGACAGGTAAAATTCATGGTATAGAAATTAATGTTTCCTGCCCGAACGTTAAAAAGGGAGGCTTTCAATTTGGTAGCGACCCCAAAGAGACAGAAAATATTGTGAAAACAGTAAGAAAAGCAACAAATCTACCAATTATTACCAAGCTAACTCCGAATGTTACAGATATCACAGAGATTGCCAAAGCGGCGGAAAGTGCCGGAAGCGATGCTATTTCTCTAATCAACACTTTGCTTGGTACTTCTATAAATACCAAGACTAAAAAGTTTAACTTAGCCAATGTTACCGGCGGACTTTCCGGGCCGGCTGTAAAGCCGATAGCTCTTCGAATGGTTTGGCAATGCTATAATGCGGTTAAAATTCCTATTCTAGGGATGGGTGGGGTGGCAAATGTCACTGACGTCATTGAATTTATGCTAGCCGGAGCGACTGCTGTCGCCGTCGGCACTTATAATTTCGTTAATCCCAAAGTTTGTGAAGAAATTATCCTTGGCTTAAGCGATTATTTAATAGAAAATAAAATTGATGATATTAATAATTTAATAGGAAAGGTGGAAAAAGTATGAATAAGCAATTTTTTACCTGGTTAGAAGAAACCCAAAGAAAAAACAATAGTCTCGTCTGTGTTGGGTTGGATATAGATCTTTCTAAGACTCCGGAAATAATTAATAAAGAAGAAGATCCGGTTTTCTTTTTTAATAAACAAATAATTGACGCTACCAAAGATTTAGTTGGCTGTTATAAACCGCAAATTGCTTTTTATGAGGCATTAGGAGTTGACGGTTTGAAATCTTTAAAGAAAACTGTCGATTATCTTCATTCTTTAGGTATTCCTGTTCTAGTCGATGCTAAAAGGGGGGACATAGATAGTACAGCAAAGGCTTATGGGAAAGCTATTTTTGACTATTTTGAGTTTGACGCCATGACAGCTAACCCATATATGGGACTTGATTCAGCTGAGCCTTTATTAGAATACAAAGAAAAAGGAATCATATTTCTAGGAAAAACCTCAAATCCTGGGGCGAAGGACTTTCAGGATTTAGACTGCGGTGGAAGGCCTTTATATCAAGTTGTAATTGAAAAAATGCTTAGTTGGAATAAAAACAATAATATCGGTTTTGTAGTTGGTGCTACTTATCCGGAAGAGATGAAAATAATTCGAGAGATGGCTCCTGACATTACTTTCCTTATTCCTGGTGTTGGAGCTCAAGGTGGAAAAGCTGAGGATATGATTGCTAATGGAGTGCGTGAAGACGGTTATGGAGCGATTGTTAATTCTTCACGCGGAATTATTTTTGCTTCAAATGGGGAAGACTTTGCAGAAGCCGCTAGACAAAAAGCAATAGAACTTAAGGATGAGATAAATAAGTATAGAAGTTAAGTAGTTAACAATAAATAATATTAAGAGTGTCATTCCGACCTAAGTGGAGGAATCTAGATCCCTCGGCAAGTTCGGGATGACGGGTTTAAAAATATGTCGAAGTTAGTTAGTTTGCCGGGGATTGTCGACCCCCATGTTCATTTCCGAACTCCAGGAGGAGAGCACAAAGAGGATTTTCAAACAGGATCCAGCTCTGCCTTAGCTGGCGGTGTTAAATTCGTCTTAGATATGCCGAATACTAATCCCGCAACAACAACCAAAGAAGCTTTAGAATGGAAAGAAAAACAAATAGAAGTTCTTTATAGTCATTCTGGCGACCAAAGGGAGTCCAGAATCATAAATAAAGAAGAGAGTGCAGATCCTGGACAAGCCAGGATGACTAATTCGGAAGAATCTTGCTTAAATTTTGGTTTTCATTTCGGCGCTACCAATGACAACTTGGAAAAGATTAAAAAAGTAGAAGAAGAAATAGCTTCTATCAAAGTTTACTTTGGTTCTTCGACCGGCGATCTTTTGGTTAATGATTTGGAGGTTTTAGAAAAATTAATGATTGAAACTTCAAAAATTATAACTGTTCATGCCGAAGACGAAGAGATTATTCAGAAAAATATCGCAAAATACAGAGATACAAATAGGCCGGAAATACATTCGCTTATCCGCGATCCGGACTCAGCCGCTAGTGCTGTCGAAAAACTTTTGAAATTGGTAAAAAAGACCGGGCACAAGGTTTATTTTTGCCATATTTCAACCAGAGATGAGATTGATCTAATAAGAAAAGCGAAGAATGAGGGTTTGCCCGTCTATGCTGAAGCGACACCCCACCATTTATTTCTAGATGACAGCGCTTATAAAAAATGGGGCAATTTTGTGAAAGTAAATCCGCCTCTTAGAAGTCAGGAACATGTTGAAGCTTTGTGGGAAGCAGTTCATGATGGAACGATTGATTGTCTGGGCAGCGACCATGCGCCACATCTGCCGAAGGAAAAGGAACAAGATTATTGGCTAGCGCCTTCAGGTATCCCAGGTACTGAAACAATGCTTCCTTTAATGTTAAATGCAGTTAATGAAGAAAGGTTAAGTTTGGATAGGTTAATCGAGCTTATGAGTACAAATCCGGTGAATATATTTGGTTTAGATGTTTCCGATAAAAAAACAATCGTTGGTTTGGATTTAACAAAAGAGGTTAAAATAGAGGAATTGCATTCAAAATGCGGCTGGTCGCCATATGAAGGAATGAAACTTAAAGGCTGGCCAGTTTTTCAGTAGCTAGTAGTCAGTAGTAGGTAGCAAGGTAGTTTCAATAATGATCGTTTAAGCGATTAAAAACTAAAATTAAGGTGTCATCCCGAGCTTGTCGAGGGATCTCTCCACTTCGGTCGAGATGACAAGCCAGGTAATAATCTTTGATACAACCGAAGTGGAGGAATCTAAATGGCAAATGACTATTATATCTACTTTTTAACAAACCAAAATAATAAGGTTATTTATATAGGGGTCACAAATAATCTTAAAAGAAGGGTTTATGAACATAGAATAGAATTGATTGACGGTTTTACAAAGAAATACAAATGCAAGAAATTGGTCTATTTTGAGGGTACAAAAAGTATTATATCTGCATTAGAAAGAGAAAAGCAGTTGAAAAAGTGGCGAAGGGAGAAGAAAGATGATCTTGTTAATCAATTAAATCCTGATTGGAAAGATCTTTATGAAAGTATTTAGATCCCTCGACAAGCTCGGGATGACAAGTACTAGTCAAATAGTTTTATAGAAAAAGAGTTATTTTTTTGTTATGATTTAAAAAAGGAGAAAAAAATGGCAGAATTTGACCCAGAACCAATAGAAGAGGTCTTAGAACACGATCCAGGTTATCAACGTTCTCAATTAAAAGAATTGCTCATAAATGGTGGTTATTTAACAGATGCAGAGGCTGAAAAGATTTATAATGCTGATAGGAAGGGATTAGAAAGATATTTGGAGCAAAGGGAAAAATCTCTAGAGAGGACTTCAGGTAAAATGAGGCAATACACTGAGGAGGTTATTGGTACCTTAGCAGGATTATTAGACGCTTTACCGGCAGAAACAGAAAACGAAGACTAAAAAATGCTTAATCAAGATATTATTTCAATCGATCAGTTTGACAGAGAAACTTTGGAGGGAATCTTCGAGGTTTCTCTTTTTTTAGAAAAGGAAATAAAAGGAAGAGGCAGCTTAGATCTTTTAAAAGGGAAAGTAATGGCTTCCCTTTTCTTTGAGCCTTCGACAAGAACGCGATTTTCATTTGAATCGGCGATGGAAAAGCTGGGAGGTAACTTGGTCTCTGCTACCGGGGTTAATTTCTCCTCAATGGCAAAAGGCGAGACGCTTGAAGACACGATAAAAACTATTGAAAGGTATGCCGATGTCATCGTTATTCGCCATCCGGAGATGGGTTCGGCTAGAATAGCAGCTGATTCTTCAAATATTCCGGTACTAAATGCCGGTGATGGACCGGGCGAACACCCGACCCAAGCGCTTCTTGATTTCTATACTATAAAAAAAGAGATGGGGAAGGTTGAAGGATTAAACATTGCGATGATAGGCGACCTCAAACATGGTCGGACCATCCATTCACTCCTAAAACTTTTATCGCATTATGAAAATATCAATTATTATTTAGTTTCTCCAGAAGAATTAAAGATTCCGTCTGAATATTTAAAGGGTATCAAAAGTTATAAAGAGATTAAAACTTTGGTAGAAGTATTACCAGATGCCGATGTACTTTACATGACAAGGATTCAAAAAGAAAGATTTGCTTCCCTAAAAGAATATGAAAAACTAAAAGACTGCTTTGTTTTAAATAAAAAGATGCTTGAGAGTGCAAAAAAGGATATGATAATAATGCATCCTTTGCCAAGAGTCAGTGAGATTGCTGTTGATGTGGACGAGGACCCGAGAGCCAAATACTTCGGTCAAGTAGAAAACGGCCTTTATGTCCGCATGGCTCTTCTAGCTTTAGTCTTAGGCAAATTAAAGTTAAAAGAAAAAGTGGTAATTTAAATGCCCGTCTTCACTAAAGTTACGGCAGGGCTACCGCTTCGGCAAGGAATAATTATTCCGAAGCTACAGGAGGAAAAATGAAGAAACAACTCATAAAAGATTTACACAATATCGGTTCGGTCAAATTTGGTGAATTTACATTAAAATCTGGGATCAAATCGCCTATTTATATTGATTTAAGGCTTTTAGCCTCTCATCCTAAGGTTTTAAAAACAATCGCAAAGCTGATTGCAGAAAAAATTAAAGACAAGGATTGCGACATCATAGCCGGAATACCATATACAGGCATCCCGATGGCGACTGCCGTTTCTTTGGAAACCGGTATCCCAATGATCTATCCGAGAAAAGAGATTAAAGATTATGGTACTAAAAAGAAGATTGAAGGAGTCTATAAGAGCGGCGATAAATGCATAGTTATTGATGACTTGATTACAAGCGGCGCCTCAAAGTTTGAGACAGTAGAACCTCTGGAAGCCGAGGGATTAATCGTACAAGACTTTGTTGTCTTGGTTGACAGAGAACAAGGTGGCGGACAACTTCTCGCCGATAAAGGTTATAATTTGCATAGTATTATTAGAATTTCTGAACTTCTTGATACTCTAGAAGATGAAGGTTTGATTTCCAAGAATCAGGTTGAAGATGTCAGAAGTTTTCTAGTAGAGAATTCATTTGTGAAGAAATAAGCATTTTCCTTTTAAAAGAGTTATAATATTTATATGGATTTTGTTGTTATATTAGGACTTATTGCAGCCAGTTTGACTACCCTGTCTTATATTCCACAACTTATAAAAATTAAGAGAACTAAATCAGTTGAGGATCTTTCATTGGGTATGTTTATCGCACTTACAACGGGTTTTACCCTTTGGCTTATTTATGGCTTTTTAATTAATTCATTGCCGATAATTTTTTCTAATGTCCTAGCAGTTACATTATCTTTTTTGATTTTGCTTTTAAAAATTAAATATAATAAGAAGTAATGTTAAGCATTATTTCAGAATTTATAAATTGGATTGGGCTTCATGGGACGAGTATAATTCGAATCCTTTTTTTGGCGCTTTTTTACTATATCATCTTTGAGATTCTCGTTTGGCGGATTTGCAAAATGATTGAGAAGAGCGTTACTCGGAAGAAAGAAAAAGAGATTGCCGAGCAAAGGGCGGAGACTATTAAAAGCGCTCTTATTAAAGTAGGCAGCATTGTCTTTTTTATCGGGATTTTTATTTCAATTTTGGCTGAATCAGGACTGAATGTCCTTCCTTTCCTAGCTACTTTCGGTGCTGTTGGAGTTATAGTCGGTTTTGGTTTGCAGAGCGTTGTAAAAGACATTGTTAATGGAGCCCTCATCATAGGTGAGGGACAATATTCCAAAGGGGACATTATTGAAATAGAGGGCAAAAAGGGAACTGTCGAAAAAGTAAGCCTAAGAAGGACAGTTTTGAGGGATCTTGATGGCACAGCTCACCATATCCCCAACTCCTTGGTAGGAATAGTCAGCAACATGTCGCAAGATTGGGCGGGGATTAATTTAGATGTAAAAATTAAATCAAGTGAGGATATTGACAAAGCGATAAATATCCTAAATACTGTAGGCGAAGAGGTATATTCCAATAAATTATATAAGCCTTTGATGCTTGATGTCCCGAAGGTTTTAGGGGTAAACGAACTTGACGAAAGCGGTATTACCATCAAAATGATTGGTAAAACCAAACACCTTAAGAAATGGGATGTCAAAAAAGAGCTCTTGAAGAGAATTAAACTAACATTTGATAGAGAAAATATTAAAATGGCCTAAAAGGAGGAATATGGGCAAAAAAATTAAAATAATAACAGGAACAACACTTGCGGCATTAACCTTAGGTACTGCTTGTGTTTTCGCTCAAACAGCGCCTAAAATTCAAGGAGAACTTCAGAACTTAAGGCAACAAATCCAGGCGGATTTGGGAGAAGCTAAAAACGAAAGAAGTCAGGAGAGAGAAATTAAAAAACAAGCTGCTTTAGACAAAGTAAAACAAGCGACTATTAAGGCGATTAACGCCACAATAGAGAAATTAAACAGAATAAAGGCTAGAGTTGCCAACATGACGGTCATCTCTGAAGAGGAAAAGAGCAGCTTATATGAGAAAATCAGCGGAAGAATAGAGACGCTAAATGCGAAGATAGAAGAAGTAAATGCTGCTACAACTGTTGAAGAAGTCAAAGCAGTCTTTGCAGGGGGACAGAAAGAAATCAGAAATACCGTAGATATTGTAAAAGACATAGTAGCTTCGATCCACAAGACTCACCTTCTTAACATTATTACCAAGCTTGAAACTTTAATGGCCACTTTGGAGGGACAGATAAACCAAATCCCTGATGCAGCCAAAAAAGCGACGGCCCAAGGTTACCTAGATGCTGCTAAGGCTGCTATTGCAAACGCTAAGGTTCAAATTACTGCAGGAAAGCTGAAGGAAGCCAGAGACGCTATAAAAGAAGCGCATTCTAATCTAGTAAAACTAAAAAATATTGAAAAAAATAAAAAAGAAAGGGAGGATAGCAATGACTAAAACTACTAAATATCTTCTTTTGGGTCTGGGTATTACAGTTATTGGCGCTGGGACTATCTTTGGAACAGTTTATTATTATTCCCTAAAACCCAAAACTACTACTAATAGTTCTTCTGCGAATGTTGTAGCTACAAAGGATAAAGATGAGCTGGAGCTGGAAAAAGCAGATAAAGAGTTAGATAATGATTTAGACTTTGATCTCTCTGAATTAGACACTATTTATAGCGAGCTTAACCAAATAAATCTGACAGGCATTTAGACCTATTAATTAGTATTTTTATAATATAGACTAAAGTCTTTGCTTTGGTCTATATTTTTGACGTGAAAGAAAAAGAGTATCGTAAACCAGAAATTTTAGACATAAATGAAATTTATAGCTTTGAAAAGGCGTTGAAAAAGAACGGAATGTTTTTGTCGCTATATCTTCCAAGTGATATGAATAAGGAAGCTAAACACCTTTGGGATTCAATCTATTCTAGAGAGAAAAAGAAAATTCAAGAAAGCCAGATCTCAGAAAAAGAAAAAAATGAAGCCTTAAGACTACTTAAGGAAATCAACAATTATCTTAAAAACCGCGAGATTGATTACTACAATACACTTGTTCTTTTTTTAAATAATCAGGTCTTTAAGTATATGATTATTCCTGAAATTTTGGAAGCTAGTCTTTTTTTCAGCAATCGGCCCTTTTTAAGTCCGCTTAAAAAAATTAAAGAAAGCGACAGATTGTCACTAATCATTTGCCTCGATAGGATACAGGCAGAGCTTTTCTCTGTCAGGTATAATCGCTTTCATCATTATTATGGACGTCTAGAAACAACCGTTCCCCAAAAAATAAGGGGTGGAAGTGAAAGCTGGAAAGGACTTAGAGAGACGAAGAATTTCTTGCACACGGAAACCCACTTAAATGTACATTTAAAGAAAGTCTCCAGGAAATTATCTCATCTTTTAAAACATAGAGATTTTGAAGAAATTTATATCGGTGGGCATGAAGAAATTTTCAAAAAATTTGAAGAAAAGCTGCCGGAAAGCGTTAGACAAAAAATAGCCGGTCGATTTATCGGCGAACCAGATATACTTCTTGCGGTAATAAGAAAGGAGGGATTCTCAAAAATTAAAAAAGGGCTTATTTAGATCTCTCGTAAA
The DNA here is from genome assembly GCA_023473595.1 of Patescibacteria group bacterium. GTDB lineage: Bacteria > Patescibacteriota > CPR2 > UBA1875 > JAMCYV01 > JAMCYV01. The sequence goes on from JAMCYV010000029.1 coordinate 28,771, forward strand.
ACTTCATTTTCCTGTTTTGGCGGAAAAACATTAAAATTTTTCTGCTCCCTCGGTCTTATTTCTTCTGGAAATATTCCATTTTCTTGAATATTAGTTGATTCAATATTTCTTAGGCTTAAATAAGTAGAAACCGTTAAAGCAAGGATAAAACCCAGGATCACCCAAAGGAAAATGATAAGACGTTTATATTTGGTTTCTGATTTTATTTCATTGTAAAGCGAGGGTGTATAATAGCTGGTTGCTGCATTGTAAAAGATTTTTTCACCCGTTAGGTTTAGACTCTTATCATACTCTTCCCTTTTATTTTTTAGAGTATTGTAAGCTTCATTTAATAAAACCGTTTCTTTATCGGTATCTAATCTGTCGCTTCTGTCCGGATGAATCTCTTTTATTTTTTTAAGATAGGCTTTTCTTATCTCTTTTAAATCGGCCTCTTGATTTATACCTAAAATATGATAATAGTCTTCCATTTCCACCTCAAATAAATCTTTATACTTTATAAGTTTTATAAGCGGTTGTTGCATTGTCAGTTTTTGCTAAAAAGGCGCCTGAATCGGCGAAGAATTTTGTGATAAAATGAAAGTTATGGTTTATAGAGGGAAGGTAGAAGGTCATAATTTCAAGGTTTTCGTTGATAATATAAAGAAAAATCAACTTAAGAAATTTAAAAATTTTTGCAAATTTTTTCTTAAGGTAACCTTTTTTGCGATCGGTTCATGCCTTGTAGCTGTTTTTTTTGGATCGTATGTTTATTATTTAAAAGTTCGGTCAGATTTTCTTTACGCAAAGCCAAGAATAAATACGACCCAAACGACTTTTTATGACAAGGATAATAATGTTATTTATGAAAGTTATGGGACAAAAGAACCGGAATGGGTGGCTCTAAAAGATATCCCTGATACTGTAAAGAAAGCTACGCTTGCAGCTGAAGATTTAGAATTTTATAATCACGACGCCTACGATTTAAAAGGGATTTTAAGAGCTGTGTATGAAAATTATCAAAAAAGTAGCGAAACAGGTTTAAAGAAATTTGCTGTTCTTTTTAGAGAAGATAGCTACAGCCAAGGAGGCAGCACTATTACCCAACAGCTTGTAAAAAACAGATACTTAACCAATGAAAAAAGCTTCGATAGAAAAATCAAGGAATTAATTTATGCAAGTGAGCTAGAAAAAAGATACACAAAGGATCAGATCCTGGAAATTTATCTCAATGAGATTTATTATGGCGAGCAAGCTTTGGGTATTCAGAATGCCGCTAAAATTTATTTTAATAAGAATGCCAAGGATCTTAATCTAGCGGAAGCAAGCATGCTTGCTGGCCTGCCCCAAGCTCCTACTAAGTTTTCTCCTGTCTCCGGAGATTATTACGAAAGCAAAAAACGGCAAGATTATGTTCTTCAAAGAATGTATTTTGCTAAATTTATTGATTATGAAACGGCAAAACTTGCTGCTAATGAGGAGCTTGCAATTTCCGGCAAAAAAAGCTTTGTCAAAAAGTATCCCTTTTTTGTTGATTGGGTAATGTCCGAAATCGATAAAGAATATGGCGATGGATATACTGAAAGAAGCGGGCTTAAAGTCTATACAAGCCTTGATCAAAGAGTGCAGGAACTTTCAGAAAAAGCGGTTATTATCAATCTAGAAAAATTTAAATATCGAAAAGCTGGGAATGCGGCTGTTGTTGTGATAGATCCTAAGACAAATGAAGTTAGAGCCATAGTTGGCGGTAAAAATTACGAGGAAAGCAAAGTAAATGTTGCTACTTCATTAAGGCAACCAGGATCTTCGTTTAAGCCAGTAGTTTATATGGCTGGTCTTGAGAACGGCTATACAGCGGCGACAAAATTTACTGACAAGTATGTTAATTTTGGCGGTAATCCGCCATATATACCTAGAAATTATGATGGCAGTTACCATGGAACAGTGACAATGAGAAAGGCTTTAGCTTGGTCTTTAAATATTCCGGCTGTTGAGATGCTAAGCCTTCTAGGAATGGATAAAGTCATAGATCTAGGTAATAAGTTAAATCTTGATCTCGACGAGAAGGCGAAAGAGTGCGGGCTTTCCTTAGCTCTAGGATGTAAAGAAGTAAGACTTTTAGATCTTACAAACGTTTATTCTATTTTTGATGATGCTGGGAAAATGGGAGTTCCCACGGGTATAAAAAAAATTATTGCAGCTGATGGAAAAGTAATAGCTGAAAACAAACAGAGGAAAAAGCAGGTTATAAGCAAAGAAAACGCATATATTATGACAAATATCTTATCAGATGCTATTACAAGAAGAACTATTTTTGGATACGGGAATAAGCTTGAAATAGGGAGATTAGCAGCTGCCAAAACTGGTACTACCGATAATTTTACCGATTCATGGACCATTGGCTTTACGCCAGAAGTTGTTGTCGGAGTTTGGATGGGAAATAATGACCATTCGCCGATGCGGGAGACAAGCGGCATTGAGGGGGCTGCTTATATTTGGAATGAAGTTATTACAGGCACTCTTTTAAACACCCCTTCTTCAGATTTTCAAAAACCGGACGGTGTAATTGAAGTCAAAGTAAATCCCTACAACAGTCTTCCTGTCAAAGAAGGGAGCTGGGGGATAGCCGAATTTTTTAAAGAAGGGACAATTCCCAAAGATAAAGAAGACCTTTCTTACCTTAAAAGGTTTTGAACTTAAGTATTTACACTAATTTTTAGAATTGTTAGAATATTAAAAAAGGATTATTAAAATGGCAAAAATAAAAATTTTAATAGCTGAAGACGATGTTTCATTAGCCAAGCTTTATGACAAAAAGTTTGAAGGCAAAGGCTATGAAGTAATCTTAGCCGGTAATGGTAAAGAAGCAATAGATAGAGCAAAAAAGGAAGAACCGGATGTAATTCTTTTGGATGTTATGATGCCGGTTATGAATGGGTTTGAGGCTTTAAAATCCTTAAAGGACTTTGAGGAGACTAAAAACATACCGGTGGTTATTCTTTCAAACTACGGAGAACTTCCTAATATCACTCAAGGCTTCAATGAAGGAGCAGCAGATTATCTTATTAAGGTTGAGCAGACGCCTGAAGATGTTGTCGAAACTGTTGAAAAAGTCTTAAAAGATAAAAGGCCGATAATCAGCGAAGCTTTCCAAGAATCCGAACTTTAGCCTCTAAGACGACTGCTTATGCTTGCAAAATGGGCGGTCTTTTTGTATATTCTTAAGGTTAAGAGTGAGATTTTGTGGATAAACTAAAAAATGGTATGAACAATCAAAAAGAATTAAGAGAGCTTCTTAAAACTGCTCGTATTATTTGTTCTTCTCTTGATTTGAATAAGACTTTAGAAATAGCTATAAAAAGTCTTTGTAAGATAACAGGCTGCCAGTATGGCAGCATATATTTGATAGATGAACAGGATCCAGAGTTTATGGTCCTTGCCACTTCGTGTAATTTTAAAAAACCAACGCTTAGATATCAAATAAAAGATCTTTATTTTGCAAGTAAGATTTTCAAGACTAAAAAGCCAATTGAGATTACAAATCTAAGCGTTTCGAAGCTTCGGGATAAATTTACTGCCGAATCAAAACATTTTTTTAAAGAATTAGGTATTAATTATTTTATTTATCTTCCCATCGTGCGGGATAAAAGAAGCATTGGGCTGGTTAATCTTTATAGGAAAGAAAATATGCCCGGGAAAAAAATCGATTTGGACAATATTATGCTTCTTATAGAACAATTAGCGATAGCAATCGAAAATGCAAAAACTCATCGCGACCTCAAAAATGAAAAAATCAGGTGGAAGACGCTTTTCGAAGAAAATAGGGGGATTGCCATTATTGATAGAAATCATAAAATTATCGATGCAAATAAAACTTTTAAAAATTTTTTAGACGAGAAAGATGTTACTAATAGAAAAATTATCGATTTTATTCCTGGAGATGAGGAAAAAATCCAGTTTACTAAAGAGCTTGATAGAAACTTTTCAGAAAAGAGAACAATCGGGTTTGAACTTCCAATCGAAACAAAGCATAGTATAGTCTGGGTAAGAATCAGAGTAAGGTATATTGATTTAGATGGTTCGAAAGTTGCAGTTTTGACTTTTAAGGATTATACGGAACAAAAAGAGCTGGAGAGCGGAAAAAATGAATTTGTCTATATTGTCTCGCACGAACTTAGAAGTCCGCTTACTGCGATGATTGGATTTTTAGGGCTCTTGAAACGAGACGAAATCGGGCCTTTAAATGAAAAACAAAAATTTTTCTTAAAAAGAGCTTCCGAAAGTACCATGAGAATGATAAACCTAGTTGAAAATATTTTGGACGTCAATAGAATTGATACGGGCAGAATCAATTTAAATCTTTCTCCTATTGATTTAAGGATTGTCTTTGACCAAGTAAAAAGGGATTTGAAGCAGTCTTCAAATGCAAAAAATCTAGAAATAAAGACTAGAGGCGTGAAATCTATTTATATTATGGGGGATAAAGATAGGATGTATCAGATTTTTTATAACCTTTTGGATAATGCTATCAAGTACTCCCTTCCCAATGGGATCATTGAAGCAGAGTTTAAGACAGGTGATGGCAAGGGAATAGTTTCTGTGAGCGACAATGGCGCTGGGATCCCGCCAGTAGAACAAAAAAAATTATTTACCAAATTTGCTAAAATAAATAGTACTCTAGAAATATTTTCGAGCGGAACTGGTCTCGGTTTATATATCGTAAAAAATTTAGTTTTAGCCCACAATGGAAGGATCTGGCTTCAAAGTAGAAAGAATAAAGGGACAAGTTTCTTCGTTGAATTTCCAATAGCAAAACAATTATCATTAATAAAATAGGAGATAAATGAAAAAGAAAATATTATTAGTTGAAGATGATTTAATACTTGTTGATCTTTATGAAGCTACTTTGGAAATGGAAGGTTTTCAGGTATTAAAAGCGACTTCGGGCAAAGAGGGTTTGAAGATCCTAAAAAAAGATACCCCGGATCTCATTCTTCTTGATATTCTAATGCCTGAAATGAATGGTTTTGAGTTTCTAAAAGAGTTAAAAAAGATTAAAACAGTAAAAAATGTTCCAGTTCTTCTTTTGACAAATCTTGGCGAGAGTAAGCTTGATATAAATAGGGAATTAGCTTTTGCCTTGGGGATTGAAGGATATCTTATTAAGTCAAAAAATCCTCCTGAACAAGTAGTCTCTAGAATTAAAAATGTCTTAGAAACTGTAGGCAGCCTTTGAATAATTAATGTGTTCAAGTGAGATCTTATAAATTAACTGGAGTTGTTTTAAAAAATAAGGACTTAGGTGAAGTCGACGGAATAGTAACTCTTTTTACCAAAGAAATTGGAAAAATCAGTTTGAAAGCTAAAGGGGTGCGTAAAATAAAAAGCAAGCTTTCAGGACATTTGATGCCGCTAAATATTACATTTATCCAAGCTGTTCAGGGAAAGGGCAGCTTGGATACGATTACTGGTGCAGTTTCAAAAGAGCACTTTTCAAGTTTAAAAGGAGATCTAAAATTTTTATCTTTTGCCTATTTTTTCCTGGAGATAATCGATAAATTAACATTTGAAAAAGAACCTAGTGAAAAAATCTACGATCTTTTGATAAAAGGGCTTCAGCTTCTAGATTCAAAAAATATCGAAAAACCGGAAATTTTGAAAACAGCTTTCTCGTACAATTTGATTAAAATCCTTGGCCATAAGCCTAAAATAGATTCCTGCGTAAAATGTTCAATCCCATTTAATTTAGAAAGCAAAAAGATAGGTTTCGATCTTAATTTGGGTGGCGCTGTTTGTAAGAGCTGCAATGAGTTAAATAATAAAGACACATTGCCCGTTTCATTTGATTCACTGAAAGTTATTAATGCCTTTGATAAGTGCGATTTAAAGGACATTTCGAGGCTTATTATGAAAGAAAAGTACTTCAGAGAAGCATTAAAAATTATAAATAGCTTTAATTATTATATTTTTGAAAAAGACTACAAGTCGGAAAATCTTATAGAGATAATTAAAACCTTTTAAGCTTCATATTTAAATTAATTAAATATTGGGGTAGAATGAAAAAATGCAAAAGAGACCCTTATTATCTTGGAAATTAAACGATTATTTAAAAAACGAGATTGATCCTCCTGAAATTCTAATAAAAAATCCGGCAGAAACTGAAGGCGAACTTATGTCAGAAGATGAAATTAAAATTTGGTTTTCCGATAATGTGTCTACCCTTTTGACCCTAAAAGGAGTTGATGATAAGCTTTATAAAGAGCTTTTAGAGCTTTTAGAGCTTTTAGAGCTTTTTAGGACAAATCTTCATTATTTAGAAAAAATCGGCCTTATAGAAAAAGAAATAATTAAAGATTTCGAAAAAACCCTATGAAAACGGAAGTAACAATGGAAAAAATCGTAAATCTCTGCAAAAGGAGAGGATTTGTCTTT
>JAMCYV010000016.1 GCA_023473595.1 Patescibacteria group bacterium
CACTGGCACTTTCATGCCCTTATATTCTTCCGGCCGGGTGTATTGAGGATATTCCAAAAGATTTTCCTCAAATGATTCGGTTTCAGCCGATTCCTCTTTTCCTAAGACCCCGGGAACAAGCCTAGAGACAGCATCAACTAGTACCATTGCAGGGAGTTCTCCCCCAGTTAAGACATAATCCCCGATAGAAATTTCTTCGTCAACCAAGCTTCTGATCCGATCGTCGAAACCTTCATAATGGCCGCAGATAAAAATCAAGTCTTTGTTTTCAGTTGCCAGTGATCGAACTTTTTTTTGAGTTAATTTTTCACCTTGCGGAGTTAAAAGAATTGTTTTGGATTTTTTTACTTTTAATTTAATAGCTTGAAGAGCCGTATCTAAAATGTCAACTTTCATCACCATCCCAGCTCCGCCGCCATAGGGTGTATCATCAACCTGTTTATATTTTCCTATGCCCCACTCTCTTAAATTATGGATTTTAATATCAATGATACCCCTCTCTAAAGCCCTCTTTATAATGCTTTCTTCAAAAGGGCTCTGAAACATATTGGGGAAAAGAGTTAAAATATGGAAAACGATTTTTGGTTTCATAAGCAACGAATTTACAAATAAAAACAAATCTTACTAATATTACTAATAATTTTCGTTATCTCCGACAATCAGTTTTCAAAGCGAGTGAGAAGCGAACGAACGTTTGTCAAAATACTTTCCGGTATCGGACTTGTTGTATTTTTACAAACTTGAGACAGTGTACGAACGACACTTTGAAAAGCTGTTCTTGTCGGTAACTTTTGCTACTTTTGGTTACTCAAAAGTAGAAAGGAAGTCCCTGGATTCCCGCTTTCGCTGGAATGACAACTACATTGTTAATTGTTTACTGCTTCATTTTAACACAAAAGCTCTCTAATGTTTCATAGAGAGCTTTTTAAAGAATTTCAATTGATTAATAAGGTTTTAAGCTTCTGTCTCATCCAGCTTAAGATCGGCCATCAAAGGCTCTTCTTCCTTTGCCTCTGCTTCCTCTGCCGGAGTCTCTGTCTGTTCTTCTGTTACTTCTTCAGCTTTTGGCTCCTCTTCAGCTGCTTCTTTAGGAGCCTCTCCTTCGCCGCCCTCGGGCTCAATGATTTTGAGGTTTACTCTAGCATTATTTTTAGCTCCTAAAACCCGGAGTAAAGTCCTTATCGCATTGACTGTCTTACCTTCTTTCCCGATAATAACAGCCATATCGCTCTTGTCGACGGTAAGTTCTAATAGAACTCCCATTTCATCAACCGTCCTGTTTATCTGAACCTTATCAGGGTTCTCAACGATTGATTTTACAATGTAATCGACAAATTCTACATCTCTGATATCTTCCACCATTTTATTCTCCTTCTCGGCCTTCGGCCGACCACCCGCAGGGTGGCTTGCTTAATAAATTAATACTACTTTTCTTCCTTCTCGTCTTTCTCTTCCGCTTCCTTGTCCGTCGAAGCTTCAGCGGAGACGGATTCAGTTACCTCTGATTTTTCAGTCTCTTCAGCCTTTGCTTCTTCCTTAGCTTCTTCGGCAGGCTTCTCAATCTCTTCGGCCGGTTTCCCTTCTTCACCTTCTCCTGCTTTTTCTTCCGGTTTTGTTGCCGGCGCTTTAGCTTCCTTTTTCTTAGCCTTTGGCGGCTTGCTTTTCTTTTCTATTTCTACCCAGGGAGGAAGCTTAAAGCCGTTTTTCTCTAATAAAATAGCCAAAGTATTTGAAGGGTTTGCCCCTTTTGAAAGCCAGCCTTCTACTTTAGCTTTATCGATATTTAATTCTTTGGTATGAGGATTAAACCAGCCTAAAATCTCAACAAATTTCGCTTGGACTGCTTTCCTCTGATCTGCAACAACTACTCTGTAGTGTGCCTGCTTTTTCTTGCCGGTTCGGGCGAGTCTGATTTTTAACAATTTCTACTCCTATAAACTAATCTTAACGAATAATATTTTAGTCTAAAAAGTCTCTTAAGTCAAGCTGATAATTATGATGGATTGCAGGGGGAACCGATAGAATCGGTCCTCCATCCCCCTGCTCCCCCTTTTATGCCGGTAAAGGCCAGTCGAGCAACTTAGGCTCGTTTGACTCCAGGCAATAGCCGATGAAATTCGGCAAGATTACCTCGGCGAGGTGTTCACCGTATGGGTCTCGCCCATAGACCTTTGTTACCACGACAATTTCGACGTTGTTACCCTCAAGGATGATCCGATGAAGACCATGACCATCGAGGTATTCTCTGGGAACCCCTAGTCTGTCTTCTTGAACGCCGGGATCTCGAATTGATTCGATTTCAGGAACATCAGCGCCTAACTTTGTCAGAGCTTCAAATATCGCTGTCGCTGTTCCAGGCGTTCCTTTTTTGGATGCCTGATGGGACTCCTGAAGACTCCCTTTCATGCCAGCGAATGCTCCTGAATAGGTCTCGGCAATGTGCTCGAATGCTCCTATCACTGCAGCTACCGGACCGGCAGCATTAGCTACCCTAAGGATTGATGCTTCGGTAACCAATCGAATCTTCTTATCGACTTGAGGGTCACCTCTCCCTTCTGAACCCATAAGGATAAGAGGAACATGACAGGTGAATGAGAAGAGATTTGCACTGTCCCATTGAGGAAGCTTCGTGCAATCTACAACCACCAGCCTACCGCTATACTCCGAGATCTTTCCTTCGACATCAGGGTTTAATGCTCCTAGATGTCCAGGTTGCTGGAAGACTTCAAACCTTAGGCCCTCAATCTCTGCGGCTCGGTAAGCAGTACCTATCGTGAACGGCGCTAGCTTATATCGTTCATCCTTTGCTAGTGCCTTTACAACCGCTCGACCTAATGCACCGCTCGCACCAGCGACCATGACATGGGTTTTTTCTCTCGAGATTATCTTTGTCACCCCCTTACATTGTTATAACTGGAGGAGCTATAACAACCTGAAATTAAAAAGTGCCTACCAAAGCAGACACCTATTTATACCATAAAAATTAAAAAGAGTAAATATTCTTATTTGGTAGTTTCAACTTCGCTTAGCTTAAGTGACAAAAGTTTGGATACATGAGTATCGTCCATTGTGACGCCATAAAGCGAATCAGCGGATTTCATTGTATCTTTGTTATGAGTAATAATAATGAACTGGGTATCTTTGGATAAAGCTTCAACAATTTTTAAGAAACATTTGGTGTTTGCTTCATCTAAGGCGGCATCGACCTCGTCCAAGACCACAAAGGGGCTAGGATTCACCGAGAGGATAGCGAAAAGAAGCGCCAGTGAAGCAAGGCTTCTTTCCCCTCCGGAGAGGGTATGAAGGCTTTTCACTTTTTTCCCAGGCGGGCAGGCGAAGATTTCAATACCAAAGCTTTCCTCGCCTGTTTCTTCATCAACTTGCTTTTCCATTGAGAGTCCGGCTTCCCCGCCATTAAATAAAATTTTGAAATATTTTTTAAATTCTAAGGAGATCTTCTCAAAGGCCTCATTAAATTGCTTTTTAATTCGTGTATCAAGCTCTTCAATCACTTTTTTCAAATCTTCTTTGGCCTGCTCTAAGTCACCTAATTGCTCTCCTAAGAATATATATTTTTCTTCTAGCTCGCCCAGCTCTTCCTCGGAATCAATATCAATTTCCCCAATTGCGGCTACTTTCTTCTTTAGAGAAATAATCTTTTCTTCGGCCTTCAGATGGTCAAATCCGGAGGGAGCTTCTTCCTTTAAAGAATCAGCTTTAATCCTTTCTCTTTTGGCTTCTTCTTTCAAATCATCAAGTCTCGTTTCCAGCTTAGCAAGCTCAATCTCGCTGTCCCTAAGCTCAAAATTTTTAGAATTTATGTTTTCCTGAATTATTTGATTTTTCTCTCTGGCTTCCGACCACTCTTTCTCTTCCTTCTCTTTCTTAGAAAATAAATCGCTTAATTCTTGTTTTAAAAGAGCAATCTCTTTTTCTTTTTCTTCAAGATCTTTTTTCTCTTTGCCAAAACTTTTTTTGAGTTCTTCTAATCTCGAATTATCTTTGCTAAGCTCTCCAAAATCCTTAATTTTTTTATCAATTTCTAAAATCTCTTTTTCAATGATTTGGATTTGAGTATTTAGGTTATAATTTTCGTTTTTTAAAAGGTTTGTCTCCAAATTTACCTTATTCAACTTTTCTTGAAGGACCGCTTTTTCTTTCGAAACCAATTCGATTTTCTCCAAAATTTCCGATTGGTTATCTTTTTGAGTAAGGCTTTTTACCTTTTCCCAAAGCTTTCTGAAGCTAGTTAGGGCTTCTTCTACTTTTGCCTTTGCTTTACTAATGTCGCTTGCCGTCCCTTTTCCTAAAAGAAGGCTTATCTCCTCATACTCTTTTTCCAGACTTTGAAATTCCCCTTTGACCGCAAGAAGAGTTTCATTGCCGCTAGATTCCTTCTTTAAAGCAGCTTGAGTGTCTAGAAGTTTTGTCTGGACAAGGCTTATTTCTTTAGCAAGCTCCGCTAATTCCTTATCTAATGTTTTGATTTTCTTTTCATTCTCTTCTAACCTTTCTCGAAGAGCCGATTTTTGATCTTCTTTGCCTTTTTTCTCTCTTAAAAATGCCTCCGGCGTCTCTATGCTCTCCTTCCGTTCTTCTATCTCTAGATTAGCAGAAAGTACCAAAAATCGGCTTTTTATCTCGTCTTTCTCGCTTTCTAGAAGGCTTAATTTCCTTTGGAGATTAAAGATTTGTTCTGAAGAACTGAAACCGCTTTGCTCTTTTAAATCTTTTTTAAGATCTTCAATCTCTAAAGCAATTTTTTTACTAAAAGCTTCTTTCTTTTGAATAAGGTCTAAAAGTTCTTGAATTTTAAAGGAATAATATTCCATTTGAAGCTCTGCAAGCTGGTCTTCAAACACTTTTTTCTCATTCGCCTTTTCTAGCTGCTTTTTTAAGAATTTCAACCTCGGTGCAATTTCAGAGTAGACTGCTCTTGCTTTTAAGATATTTTGGTCGGTAGCTTCAAGTTTTCTTAGGGATTGCTCTCTTTTCAGCTGATATTGTTTGACTCCAGCCGCCTCATCAAAAAGGATTTTTCTCTCGGCTGGGCCGTAAAAAAGCAATTGGTCTACCATTCCTTGGCCCAAAACCGTATAAGTCGTCTGGCCAAAACCGCATTTGCTTAAGAGCTCTTGGACATCAAAAAGCCGGACCTTTGAACTGTTAATCTGATAATCTGTCTCACCACTCCTGTAAACTTTCCTAGCAATAGTCACTTCAGAGAAATCAAGAGGAATTTCTTTCTTCGAATTATCTAAAACGAGAGAAACTAGAGCCGCCGATCCTTTCTTTCTCTTAGCGCTTCCAAAAAAGACGACATCCTCGCTTTTTTTAGATCTTAAAGCCTTATAACTCTGCTCGCCTAGAACCCATTTTATAGCATCAACGACATTGCTTTTACCGGAGCCGTTAGGGCCGACTACAGCCGTGACTTTTAAGCCCTCTTTCCCCGATTCAAAATCGAGGACCGACTTTTCGGCAAAAGACTTAAATCCGTTGATTTCTAAACGTTTTAAAAACACCCTCTTTTTAGTTATTTTTTAGTGTATTTCTGAAGCCCGTCTCTTGCGGCGGCTTGTTCTGCAACTTGTTTTGATGGACCAGTCCCTTTCCCTGCCAAGCGGTCTTTTATATAAACACCGATTGTGAAAATTTTCTCATGATCCGGTCCCATTTCGGAAATTACCTTATATTGAGGAGTTATCGCCTCTTTTTCTTGGACAATTTCCTGGAAATAGCTTTTGGCATCAATGTAAGCCTTGGTTTTAATTATTTCCGGCAAAAGAACAAGAAGATTTTTTTCAATAAATCCCTTAGACTTTTCATACCCTTGATCTAAGTAGATTGCCCCGATAACCGCCTCAAAAGTATTTGCCAAAATTGGTCGTCTAGCTCTTTTTGTGCCTTTCCTTTCACCTCTTGAAAGTTTCAAATACTTTTCAAAATCCAACCCATCGGCAATTTTAGAGATAGTTTCAGTTTTTACCAAGGCACTCCGCCAATTGGTTAAAACTCCTTCAGGTTCTTTATATTTATGAAAAAGGTGATCGGTAACAACTAGCTCCAAAACAGCATCACCCAAAAATTCTAGCCGTTCATTATGTTCTTTTACCGATCGATGTTCATTCAAATATGACCTATGAATAAAAGCTAAGTTTAAAAGATCCTTATCTTTAAAAGTAACTCCGATTTTTTTCTCTATTTCTAAAGCTTCATCCTTCATTTTTTTCTTCCTCATTCTTTTCAATATCGTCTTTGGGATTATAAAAATCGCTGTTTCTGTAAACTGTCCCAAGAACCCCATTTACAAACCGACTGGAATTCTCGCCGCCGAAAGCCTTGGCGATTTCAACTGCTTCGTTTATAGCGACTTTTGGCGGGACTTCCCTTAAGAAAATTAACTCATAAATACCGATTCTTAAAGTTTCCAGGTCAACTAAAGCGATTTGGGCGATCGGCCATTCAGGCGCTGCCGGTTCAATTATTTTATCAATCGCATCTTTATTTTCTAGAATCCCGAAGGCTAATTTTCTGATGAATTCATCACTATCTATGCTTTTGGCAAATTCAGAGTAATTTTTTTGGATTATTTTTTCGAAATCCTTTTTTTTGTCTAATTTTTTGCCCATCTTTAACTGGGCAAAATCAAATTCATATAGACTTTGTAAAACGATTATTCGTGATAAATGCCTATTAGAAGCCATTTAGTTTTACTTAACTTTTAAAATTTCTCTTCCTTTGTAATATCCGCAAACCGTGCAGGCCTTATGCGGTAAAACCGGTTCCTTGCATTTCGGGCAAATTCCTAAAGTTTTTAAAGAAAGCTTGGTATTTGCTGATTTGCGGCTTTTTGTCTTTGCCTTTGGGGTCTTCTTTTTTGGTACTGCCATCTATTCTCCCTTGCCCTTCGTAGTCCCGATAGTTATGAAGGGTTAAATTACTAACAACAACTAATTGTACTAAAAAACTATCTAAATTACAATGCTTAAAAGCTTATCTTTAACGTATATAACCCTTTTTATCTCCTTGCCTTCGGTGTATTTTTTAATTTTTTCGTTGGCTAAAGCTTCTTTTTCGACCTTTTTTTGATCCAAACCTTTAGCTATTAAGATTTCGCCTCGAACTTTGCCGTTTATTTGAATGGGAATTGTAATAGTCTCTTCCTCGATTAATTTTTCCTCAACGAACGGCCATGAGGCTCTAAAAATACTCTCTTTTTCACCCAAACTTTCCCAAACCTCTTCAGCAATATGAGGAGCAAACGGAGAGAGAATAATCGTATAATTTTTAAGAGCTTCTTTCCAATCGTGGGTTAATTCTTTTATAGGCTGTTTGCCTTTAAACTCATACATAGAATTAAGACATTCCATAAGGGAACTTATAGCCGTATTAAATTTAAAACTCTCAATGTCTTCGCCGACTTTTTTGACAGTCTTACTGACCGCCCTTTTCAAAGCTGTCCCTTCTATCTCTTTAGATGAATAAATATTTTGTTCAGGATTTTCAATTCCTAGATTTTCTATCACCTCTTGAGATAGTCTCCAATATTTTTCTAAAAATCTTCTGATACCGATAAGTCCCTTTGGATTCCAAGGCCCCCCGTCTTCAAATGGTCCCATAAAAAGGATATAAGTGCGAAAAGAATCAGCGCCGTCTTTGTCGATAACCTCATTCGGGATTACAACATTACCCTTTGATTTGCTCATTTTCTTGCCATCAGGACCTAAAATCATCCCCTGATGCCTAAGGCTAGAAAAAGGTTCATCAAAAGTAATCATTTTGGCATCATAAAGAGCCTTAGTAATAAACCTGGCATAGAGAAGATGCATTGTCACGTGCTCTGCTCCACCGACATACATATCAATCGGCAGCCATTTTTTAGTAATCTCCGGGTTCATCATTTTTGTATCGTCGCCAACATTTGGATATCTTAAGAAATAGAAGCTGGAGCAGACAAAAGTATCCATAGTGTCCGTTTCCCTTTCGGCTTTGCCGCCGCATTTGGGACAAGTGGTATTTACAAAGCTTGGGTCATTAGCCAGTGGCCCCTTGCCAGTTCCCTTCGGACGAAC
>JAMCYV010000023.1 GCA_023473595.1 Patescibacteria group bacterium
ATTGACATCGTCTGGTCGATGCTGAAAGAACAAAGGCCCTATTATCCTTAACCTTCAAGCAGTAGCTGTGGACTAAAGAGCGTTACCATATCTTGGGATTGAATTGACATAGAGTATCTCTCTCCTTTAAGCTGACAAAGCTTGCTTCTCCAACAATCACGTGATCTAACACGTCGATTCCGAGTAGATCGCCCACTTTGGCGAGCCGTTTGGTAAGAGCGATATCTTCTACCGACGGCTCGGCCACTCCGCTTGGGTGGTTATGCGCAAGGATAACAGCGGCCGAGTTGGTAAGGATCGCTGCCTTAAGGTAATACTAAAGTCTTTTACATTGCCCAGTTCATCCAAGGGGCAGGTTGGGTACTAGTTGTAACTAGTCATGAAGAATTACAACCGCTGATTGACTCGTTAAGCAACCATACCTATCATTTGAGGTACTTGCTATTTGTAGGTAGGTGCTTGATGGAGTTTTTAGCTAGGGTTCGCAATGAGCATCCAGGCTTTTTCTGGATAATGGCCATTATCCTGCTTGTCTTCGCAGTTGCTACCGTTTGGGGAGCGGCTGAGTATATGAAGGACAGTTGGATCAAGCCAGGGATCCGGGGAATCGCTACAGAAACAAGCAAGATTACTGAAGGAGCCAAGACTAAATCAGCTGAAACCGGAAAAGCGCTGGAAAATGCCGGTTCCGTCGCCAAAAACAAGGCTGATTCGGTCGTAAACGCCGCAAAGTATGACGCAGAAGCACGCCGACTAGCAACTACCAGAGCGGTTGAGCTTGTGGGGAAAGTCCAGGATATCAAAAACATCGGCTATGAGCAGTACTACTATAAGTGGTGTAAGCCGCTTGGAAACGACGAGTCGTTACTTCAACTTTTGAAAGCCGATGAGGCTAAAGTCGATCGGACTTGGTACCTTGAGGTATATTACAAGGATCGAGCGGTGCCAAGCATCGCCTTGCTTTTCCTCAAGGACCGGAAGGTGACGCTCGGAGGGTTTATCACCAACCCTGATAAAAACGTCACCACGAATGACGCGCAGCCAAATTAGAAGCACGAATAAAGGGACCGCTAGTCTGTCCTTACTGTACTTGATAAATTTGAAACATTAACGCCGATTGCTAAAAGAAAGCCCCGATGGTTAGTGCATCGGAGCTTCTCTACTACATCAGACCTTTCTCCCTCAAACTGGCAAAGCTTGCTTCTCCGACGATCACATGGTCAAGCACATCGATCCCTAGAAGATTACCGGCCTTTACTAGCCTCTTTGTAAGCGATATGTCCTCGGCCGACGGTGTCGGATCGCCGTATAAATATAAACCTATCATTGCTAGTGAGACGGCTTCACTCTACTATTCTGTTATCGCCAGGTAGATTTGCTCTAATTATGTAATCAAGTAAAATACTGATATCGCACAACAACATGCGGCCGATGTTCTCAGACTTCATGCAATCGTTGCATTATCTGTTAATGACTTGAACCGTATCTCGTTTTGGGCTGGCATTATTAGGACTTGGTGTGTTCTTCAAAAGTGAGGCGACAATGCGAACGAATGTTCCTAGTCGTATCAATACAGAGACAGAGTTGATAAGCGCCCTGATTACCAGTATAAAGAAGGGCGAAACAAAGATTCCTCAGTTCCAGCGCAAATTCGTTTGGAAGCCTAAGCAGGCTATAGAGCTTCTCGATAGCATTGCAAATAATTATCCTGTAGGGAGCCTGCTCTTATGGAGAACGAAAGACAAACTTCCCGCAGAGCGAAATATCGGCGAGTTTTGTCTGCCCGAAACAGACGATATGACACCAACCGACTACGTGCTGGACGGTCAGCAACGTCTAACGGTCATTTATTCCTGTCTGGGTGCATCGCCTGAAGACGGTGGATTTGCGGTTGCATATGATCTTGAAGCCGAAAGGTTGCTTCGTCTACCGGATAACCCCAAGGTACATCAGTTTCCTCTTCGTCATATGTTTAATACCACCGAAATGCTCAATTTTCGAACTGCTTTACAGTCTTTGGAGCAAGCAGAGATCTATCAGTCACAGCTCGACGCACTCATTCAGGCATTTACTGATTACCGAATTCCCTTAGTAAC
The DNA here is from genome assembly GCA_023473595.1 of Patescibacteria group bacterium. Taxonomy (GTDB): domain Bacteria; phylum Patescibacteriota; class CPR2; order UBA1875; family JAMCYV01; genus JAMCYV01. The sequence continues at coordinate 2,097 of JAMCYV010000023.1, forward strand.
CCTGAAAGATCTGACGGTCGAAGAAGTTTGTCCTATTTTCGAACGGATTAATAGCTCGGGCACGAAGTTGTCGACTTACGATTTGATGGTAGCGGCAACATGGAACAAGGATTTTGATCTCAACGACGAAGTTGACGAGATTCAAGAAGCACTTAGACCAAAAGGTTTACTGAATCAGCTCAAAAAGGTGCAAAATGCCAGAGAAGTCAGTCAGCCAACTAATAATGGATGATTTCGCTAAGAAGCTTGAGAACGATGGTTTGCTCAAGCCTATAGCAGCTCATCTTATGGATTTATTTGCTGGTAAGTATGATGAAGCCAGCATAACAAACGTGTTAGCAACTCAGAATAATGAAGATACTAAAACTTGAAGCTAAGAATATAAGAGGGATAAAGCGTCTGCTTATTGAGCCCAATGGCCAGAATATCGTTATTTTTGGGCCAAACGGTACAGGCAAGAGCGCAATTGTTGATGCGATCGATTTCCTTCTAACCGGAAATATTGCACGACTTGCCGGAGAAGGAGCAAAAAGCCTAAGCCTGAAAGAACATGGATGCCATGTTGATTCAAGAAAAGACTTAAAAAACGCAATCGTAGCTGCATCCGTTCAGGTTGCTGGAAAAAAGCTCGATATCGAGAGATGCATCAATAAACCCTCGGTGCTCAAGGTTATACCAGAAAAAGAGAGAGACTTTGTTGAGTCTTACTTAGCTGTCGCAAAGCTTGGCCAATGCGTTCTTTCCCGAAGAGAGATCCTGCAGTACATAACCGCTGAAGCTGGGAAAAGAGCAAAGCAGATCATGAGCCTGCTAAACCTCTCAGATATTGAACGATTAAGAGCCACTTTGGTGACTGCACGAAATAAAGCAGACACTAATTACAAGAGTGCTGAATCGTCGCTAGTAATTGAGAAGACCGATATCCTGACAACCCTATCAATTTCTGATTTCTCGGAAGAGCAGATTCTCAAAAAGGTAAACGAACTACGAGACACTTTGGGTGCTGCTCCTGTTAGCACTTTGTCGCCAACGAACCTAAAGGACGGTATCAAGATTTACTTGGTGGGGGCATCAAACGATGTTCTTAGTACTCAGCAAATAGAAGCGCTTATTGATCAAGGAAAGCGCGTTGTTGGAGAAAAAGACTCAATTTCCGAAAGGCTATCAGAGTTAAGAGGGTTGCTAAGCGAGATTCAAAAAGAAGGCAAGATATCGCAATACCATCTCTATAAGCGATTGTTTGAATCTGGCATCAGTTTATTAGGAGGGGCGAACGAGTGTCCTTTGTGTGGCCGAGCCTGGGAAGATGGCGATCTAAAGGTATTCTTGCAGGCTAGAAGCAAGCAGTTAGAAATATCTCAAACCAAAGAAGCTAAGATTGCCGATATCTCGCTAGAGATCAAGAAATGGGTTGATCTGTATAAGCACGTACTCGACTCTCTTGAAAAGGCCACTAAGCAGCTATCACCAGAACGGGAGAACTCAGACCTTCAAGAGATGATTGCCAAATTAGCCGATTGGTCTGAAGCCATGAATACGCCAATCGAGTCATTTGAGACATCTCAATGGCCTACTATCGACTTGCCGACTGTCGTTAAATCAATCGAATTCGAGATCAAAGTAATTGCGCCGATAGAGGCGGCGCTAGAAGTTAAAGGCAAGCTTATATCAAAACAACAACTGGCTTGGGATACCCTTACAACACTAGAAGGGCAATGGCGAAAATATGAACGTGCGCTAGAGACTAGGAATAAAAAGGCTCTATTTAAGGCGCGGGCAGCCGCTATACTCGAGTATTTTCAGGAATCGCGCGATCAGGTGCTGGAGAGGATCTATAATGCAGTTAAATCGAATTTTGACACGTATCATAAATCAATCCATCCGGATGAAGCCGGGTTTACATCGAAACTTAGTCACGTCGAGGCCGAGCTCATCCTAGAGGTTGACTTCTTTGACCGTGGGATGTTTCCACCTCATGCATTACATAGTGAGGGGCATCAAGATAGCATGGGGCTGTGCCTCTTCTTGGCACTTAATAAGTACCTGACCCGCGATCGCATTGACATGATAATCCTTGATGACGTGGTCATGTCTATTGATAGAGGGCATCGAAGAGCTACCTGCAGTATGCTCAAGAGCTACTTTCCTGACAAGCAATTCATAATAACAACCCATGAGACAGCATGGGCTCGGCAGCTCAAGACTGAGAAGATTGTTAGTCAAAAAAACATGCTGCATTTTATCAACTGGAACGTTGATGTGGGACCAGTGTGTGAGATGGAGAAGGATCTATGGGGCAACATTAAGGACTGCTTAGCCAAAGATAATGTGCCAGAGGCAGCATCTCAGTTACGTCGGAATGCTGAGTGTTTTTTCGAAAATGTGTGCGATTTGACGGGTGCTAGCTTGCCATATAGAGGCAATCATCAATGGACGCTGGGTGATTTTGCGTCAGCTGCAGTTTCCGCCTACAAAAGGTCAATCAGGCAGGCTAAAGCAAAACTTAGAGGTAAGGGTCTAGAAGAAAAGCTCAAAAAGCTTACAGAGATTGAGGCAAAGGCAAATACTGTAATAGATAAGTCATTAGTAGAGCAATGGGCTATCAATGCGAATGTTCACTATAACAAATGGGTTGAATCGAGCAGAGAAGAATTTGAACCAGTCGTAGAATCGTTTAAGGATCTATTTGACCTCTTTATGTGCAATAAATGCGGGACGACGCTCTCTATGAGTGAGAATCGGTCGACCCAAAAGAAAGTAATAAGCTGTGAGTGCGGCGAACTATCCTGGTCTTATTGATAGCATGCCGGATTGTTTAAACTGCAAGTACAAGTTCTTCTAAGAGTTGGAATATAGTCCAGTCCGGGGAGCCAGTGTACGACGATAATGTATTTAAGGTTTGGAGAAGCCTAAAATAGTGGTTCGAATTTTTTCCGAAGACCATACAATTTAATTGATCGACTCTCAAGAAATGGCTTTTCAAGGCCATTTTTTTGGTTCGAATATTGTCCGATCTGGGGTTATAAAAACCCCGTCTTGAACCCTAAGCGTCATTGACAAATACTACAGCTTGTAGTACAATTAATTATCCCTTAACGCGGGCTCCTTAACTAAAACTCTGATCGCATTTTCTCTTTCCCAGATTTCCTTGGAGCAGCAACCAGGTGGCATTGACCCTGTCGCTTGCTTGCTGTTCCAAGAATCGGAAATCTAGAGAAAGGGGATGAAATGAAAAGATTTGATTGGAAGAAAGTCAGAGCTGCATACAGGATTTGCCTCAGCTCATTATTAGCTCCCTACAAGTATTTGCAGCACAGATGGCGGGCAGCACTGGATGAGGATTATCTGAATAACCAGGATTATAACGATGATTTACCGCCAATGCTTTGCGAGATGGGTCTTGCCCTCGTTTACTTGGTTGTGATGCCGCTCCTTTTGCCCTCACCAAAAACTCGGATATTCGGCGAAATCACTTTAGGCATCTGGATTATCGTCGTGATATTCCTGACGGTCGAGGCGTGGCGCAACAAACGAGACCGTTGGCGTTTACCTCCTGATCTGACTCTCCAGAATCCACCTAAGCTACCTACTAAAGCGATGCTCAGCTAGCTTTGCCTGCCCCAATCACAAAGCCCGCATCTTAGAAATGCCCCTTTGAAGGTTGGAAGTCTGGCGAAAGCCAATTCAGAAGGAGACCCCCCTTTGGGCACTGGTTGTGGTACTTCTGTCGGTAAAAGGAGTTGGATTTTTCCCCATGTCGTGGTTTTGGTCCGCTCCTGGGCAGGCCTTTTGGCCGCAAATGAGAACTCCGCTGCGGAGTTCGAGCCCTGATCAGGTGATCAGGGCTTTTTTATTACATAAGAGTATCAACCAACCATAAGTACAAGTTCTTGCATGAGTTCGAAAATAGTCCGATCGGGGGCCAAAAAACCATCTTTAGATATTCTCTCTTATTCCTAAGTAAGTAATCAAACTATCTCTCATTAAAACTAACAAAGTCTATCACGTTATTATAAGTGTTATAGATAGTAAACTCTACCCTGTTTGAATAAACATTGGCGAGCATGTAGCCAAGCGCCGGCTGGCCGCTTGAGGCAAAGTAATAAATCCCGTCAACATTAGTGCTCTGATACCAATGTTCATGACCGGAGAAGACAAAATCTACCCCCAAGTCTCGGAAAAGCGGAACAAAAGTATTAATGAGACCTTTCGTATCCCCTCCGACGCCATAGACCGGATAATGGAACATAACTCCGGTAATCCTTGATTGGGAATCATAGCTAGCTAGGTCAGCCGCAAGCCAATTATACTGCTCGGAGCCGACAGCGCCAGAAGAAGCATAGTTATCTAGAATTACCATATGAAGGTTACCGATATTTATAGAAAACCAATGTTCGTTTCCGGGATAGTTGAAATTATCGAAATAGACTGAAGAATTTCTTTCATTATTCCCCGGGGCAGAATAAAAAGCTCTTGCAGTCCTTAAAGTCGAAGTCACGTTGTTAAATCGATTTAAGCTGTCTACCGTTCCGTCTTCTAAGAGATCACCGGCATGAAAAACCGTGCTGGCATAAGTATTTAAAATATAATTCACCACTTTTAAGTGATTTTGATCCTCTCCGTCGGTATCCGATTGCGAATCGGCGTAAAAAGCAACTGTAGCAGACGGCGATTCAGCCGGATCAGGAGGAGTTTGCGGTACTGTCGGTTCAGTATTAGAGTATTCGGGATTAGTAGACGTGTTATTATCCCGGCTTGAGTTGTTATTTTGATTTGAATCTTCTCCGGTTTTGGGATTTTCAGCAGAACTTTGACTAGCGGATAAAAGCTTTTGTCCTTTTTTAAAGCTATTAAATTTCCTGGAAACAATGTTTTGTTTCGGCTTAGGATATTTTTTGAATTGATAATACTGATAAGCAGAAACACCGCTAACACTTAAAACTAGAACCGCCAAAATCACGTAAATCAGTACCCTAATATACAAAGAAGAAAATAAATGGATTAAAAATTCGACTATTTTTTTCATTACCTTTATTATATCAAAGGATTTATAGAAAAAACGACGCATAAAATGCGCCGTTTTTTCAAGCTTTTCTCCCCTTTACACCGGGAGTCGCTGCTTGATAGTCGGGCTAAAAGTGATCCGGTTCCAGTCTTCGGCAAATTGGAAGTAATCGACTACCGGTGAACACCGATGGTCGCTTACGCGGAGCCATTCATCAGACTTAATCTCACTTTCTTCCCTAGAACTCTTGACGGGGCGGTATTGGATCTCATAGGCTTCCCAGCCATACTCGCGAGTCAGACGAAGGACTACCTTGGCGAAAGGGGTTCGAGTTCCCTCTGCAAGGAAGATTATCGTCCTTTCGTCGCCGATTTGATATCGTCCTTTCATAGTTGGAAGTATGATGGCATCATAGTCGGCATTTACGTTCACTTCGTTCCAGCCATCTACATCTTTCTGCCGCCCGAGCCCTCCACTTTTGAACTTTTCGAAGGTCCGAATTGCGCATCTCACCGATGCCGGCATTTCAATTACTCTTGTCTTTCCCATGACTGTCTCCTTTTCTCCCGTCGCGGGATAGGTGCCATGCTTGTAGTGGGTAGGAGCACCCAACCAAGCGATCGAAGCAATATTACCCTAAAAGGCTGATTTTTTCAAGATTAATATTAAACGCTTGCTCTCACTTTCTAATTAAACTAGAATAATTGATATGGCATTAAGCATAATCGATGAGTTAAAAAGACGATTGAATTTAATTGGCGAAAAGCAAAAAACAGAGCTCGCTTTTTGGAAAAGAGAAATCGGGATTTATATGGACTGGTACGAAGGCCACTTAAAAGATCTTTACGGCGTTCCCGCCCCGAAAGAAAAGGATAAGATCAAAAGTTACAGCCCGGAAGAGAATGCCATTCGCACTTGGGCCAAAGTAGACGGCGACAAATATGTCAATCACCTTGCCATCCCTTATGACTACTTTAAAGGAATGAAACTTTTAGATGTCGGCTGTGGTCCGATCCCCTATGCCCTTACCTTTACCGGTTGTACGATCTGGGGCCTGGACCAGCTTATTTCCGGATATAAAAGACTCGGCTTTCCTCTGGATAATTATGATGAGAGACTCACTTACATTCAAGGCGGCGCCGAGAATATTCCGGTCGAAGACAACTTTTTTGATGCGGTTATTTCTGTTAATGCCATTGACCATGTCGACGACTTCCCTAAAGCTTGCAAAGAGATAATGAGAGTCTTAAAACCGGAAGGGATTTTAAGGATCGAAACTCATTATCACGAGCCGACTGTCTGCGAGCCCTGGGTTTTAACCGATAAGATGATTAAAGAGAATTTCAAGCCGATCGGAATTAAAAAGATCAAAGAGACAAAATTCGCTGATATCTATCCTGAATACGCCAAATCATCCAAAGAGAAGCTGGTCGTCTGGTCGAACAAAAGCTAAAATAATACTATGGAATTTAATAAAGATTTGATCGCCCCTTGCGGGATGAATTGCGGCGTCTGCAAGAGATACTTGGCAACCAAAAAAGGAATAAATAAGGAACAAAAAATCCCCGAGTGCTTAGGCTGCCGGTTTCAGGAAAGAAAATGCAGTTTTTTAAAGGGGAAATGCGAATTTTTGAAAAAAGAAAAAATCAAGTTTTGTTATGAGTGCCCGGATTTCCCCTGTCAGAATTTGGAAACGCTAGACAAGAGGTACCGAACGAGATATAATACAAGCCTTATCGGCAATTTAAAAGAGATCAAGGGGAGAGGTCTTAAAAGATTTTTGGCTGCTGAAGCCAAAAAGTGGCAACGCCCGGATTGTGAAGGCACAATCTCAATCCACGATGGGAAATGTTACTGAAATGAAAAAGAAAGAATTTATCCCTTTTATCATAATTGTGATCCCTCTGATTGCCTTAGTTGTAGCCAAGAGGCTTTATCCGGAGCTTTTGGTTTTTGATAACCTGATGTCCTCTCTGGAAAATCTTTACCGCCAGCACGGCGTCCTCATTCTTTTTGCCGCCGGCCTTCTTGAATCCCTATTTTTAATCAATTTCTATGTTCCCGGAGCAACAGTCATTCTCTTAGGCGGCGTTCTCGCTTCGACCGGCGCTATCTCTCTCCCTGCAGTCATCCTTGCCGGAACCTCGGGGCTGGTCTTAGGCTACTCGATAAATTATGCAATCGGCCGATTTGGCTGGTATAAGATTTTGTCCAAATTTAAGATCTATCGCTTTGTTGATTTGGCCCGAGAAAAAATCGGCAAAGGAAAGCTTGTCTTCTGGTGGGGGACAATTCACCCCAATATGGGCTCATTTCTTTCTATCGCCGCTGGCACGATGAAATTCGACTTTTGGATATTTCTCATTTTAGTCGCCGCTTTCCAGCTTTTTTGGTCCTCTTTCTGGGGGCTCATTATGTTCTTCCTAGGCTATGTCGCTCTAAAAAGTATCTCCAACCTAACATTTGCGGTTCTTTTAGCTATAATTACCATCTGGATTTTTAGAAAAATTTTAGGAAGAAAGAAAAAAGACCCCTTTGATGATTTTTAAGAGATGAAAAGAAAAGTTTTTCTTATAACTTTAATCCTAATTTTCTCGACCCTTATTCTCACTGGCTCTTTTCTCGTAGTCAGCGTCATTAGAAAAATTCCTAAAAGCCAAAAGCCCTTAACAACTCAGTCTCAGATCAAAACTTTAAAAGGAGTCACTTTTACGCCCAAGGGCTTCAGTGCCGGCGATTTCACTAGCTTTCTAGCCAAGACAAAAGAGACGGGAGAGGTCGTGGCTTGGTCGGGAGATTGGAATGAGCTTCAGAAGGAATCTGGCGGTCCCAAAGTCTTAGCCGAACTCTCTTCAAATTACGGATATATTCCTATTGTTGAGCTCCAGTTTTTCACTCAAGCGACTGGGGAACTATTGAGGCCTTTAACTGAAGAAAATATTGAAAGTTACAAAGAAAGTGCTGCAAATTTTGCTCAAAAATATCGGCCAAAGTACCTGGGGCTTGGCATTGAAGTAAATGTTTTAAGCGAAAAGTCGCCACCCGATTTCGATAAATTCGTTAGCCTTTTTAACGAATCTTATGATGCGATAAAGACAGTTTCGCCGAATACCAAGATATTTACCGTTTTCCAGTTAGAGAAGATGAAGGGGCTCTCCGGCGGGCTTTTCGGTGGGGTAAATGATGAAACCAAAAACGAGTGGCCTCTTCTCGAGAAATTTCAAAAATCAGACATCATTGCCTTTACCACCTATCCGAGCCTTATATACAAAGACCCGGCAGAAATCCCGGCTGATTATTATTTGGAAATCAAAAACCATACCCAAAAGCCCATTGCCTTTACCGAGGTTGGCTGGCCGAGCGGCGCCGATATCTTAGGCTGGGAAAGCAGCGAAGAAGAACAAGCGAGTTTCATCCAACGTTTTTTTGAGCTGACAAAGGATTTGAAACCTGAACTTGCTATTTGGGCTTTTATGTACGATCAAAATACAATAGAGCCTTTTAAGACGATGGGACTAATAAATTCAAAAGGAACGGCAAAATCAGCCTTTGAGAAGCTGAAAAACTTAAAATATTAATTTAGAAGTTTAGCAGTAAGAAAAGCGAGTGGATTTTTCTATAATATCCCTATGATCCGCTTGGGTTATGTTGGTATAAATACTCTCCTTCCTTCGCCAAACAAGACTTTCAGGCTGGCTAATTACACAGAGGATAAGATGCTTCAGGTTGCAAGAAGCAATTTGAAAAGCCTTTCCCATATCTTGGAGTGGAACAAGCTAAAAAATATCAAAGTTTTTAGGATCACTTCTGACTTAATCCCGTTCGGTTCTCATCCCCTAAATTCCGGGATTTGGCAAAAAGAGCTGAAAAAAGAATTTAAGGAGATTGGCAAGTTTATAAAAGAAGAAGAGATGGCTGTTTCGATGCACCCTGGGCAATTTACAGTTTTAAATACACCTGATAAAGAAAACTATAAAAAAGCGCTGGCTGATCTTGATTATCATAGTAAGGTTTTGGAATCCTTCGGCCTCGACAAAAGCCACCGGATCATCATCCATGGAGGAGGAACCTACGGGAACAAAACAGAATCCGAGGCAATCCTCATTGAAAGAATCCAAAATCTCCCTAAAGAGATAAAAGACAGGCTGGCTTTGGAGAATAATGAGAAGTCTTTTAACGCCCAGGACATTTTAGAGATCTGCCAAGTAGCCGAGGTCCCGGCCGTTTTCGACCTTTTCCATCACCAAATCTTCCCCAGCTTCAAAAACAGGTCGGAAAAAGATGTTATCAAAATTTTCGAACTCACTTGGCCGAGGAGCGAGAGGCAAAAGATCCACTATTCCCAAGCAGCTCCGGCAAAGCCAAAGGGAGCCCACTCGGAGACCTTAAATCCCTTTGTCTTCTCTAAATTTTATGAGGAGATAAAAGACTTGGACATCGATATCATCCTAGAAGTTAAGGACAAGGAGCAATCGATCTTAAAACTTAGAAATTACTTTCCAGAACTCCGATAAGCTTAAACAGTTTGCAAAAATTATTTGCCTAAGTTATTATTGTTCTAATAAGTAAAATGAAGCTTCAAAAGCTTCATAAGGAGGAAAAAATGGATGTAAAAAAATTAGTGGGCTACGGAGCAGCAATTTGGGCGATAATGTTTGTCCTTATCTCGGCTTTAGTCGGCTTTAAGTTAAGCGATGCCGCCTGGGTCGGCTACGTAACAGTAGTTCTTTCCGGAGTTTTGGCCTATGTCTTCGCCGGCATGGTCGACCTAAAAGATTTAAAATCAGCCTTAACTTACGGCATTGGCTGGGTAGTCGTCGGCTTAATCCTGGATTTTGTCATTTCGGCTAGATTCGCCGCCGATATCTTCAGCTCCTGGAATCTCTGGGCCGGCTATGCCTTGGTCCTCTTGGTTCCGGCTGTAAGAACCCAGATCGCCCAAAAAGCTTAAATAGTATTGTAGAAAAGAGCCCTGAAGGGGCTCTTTTCGTTTCTAGTGGTCATTCTGAACTCGATTCAGAATCCATGAATTCCGGATCAACTGATTATATTCTTGAAGGTATAGTCCGGAATGACAAAAATGTCATCTCGAGCCTGCCGAGAGATCTGTTAGATTCCTCCGCTCTCTCCTTCACTAAAGCTATGTAGAACAGGTCAGTCGGAATGACAAACTTGTAGTTATGTGTAAATTAGTAGATTTGTTGCTTTTTTACCCTAATCTCTCGCCATTTCCTTTAGGAATCTCTTTTTCCTGCCAAAAATCCTTCGGCACTTCTTCAATTTCTGCTTTTAGGAACTTTTTTCCTTCGGCGTCAAAAATTACTTTGCCAGTAAAATCCCTCCCTTTAAAAAAGTAGGGCATCCATTCTCTATCGGCCGGCCACATTTCATCATAAGAGATGTCTTCTTTTCTAAACTTTTCCGGTCGCATTTCTTCCGTTTCTTTTGGCTCCCCTTCATGCTTTGTCACCTCGAAAATATGAACCTCAACTAAACGATCGGTACCTTCAAAATCGAATTCGACAACCCCTCTTTTCTTGATCTCCATGGCCGTTACTCCCGATTCTTCAAAAAGTTCTCTTTTGGCTGCCGCTTCTATCTCTTCTTCCGGCTCCGGCTTGCCGCCATATCCGTTCCACCGTCCTTCACCAAACCCTCGCTTTTTCATAGCTAGGATTACTTCATCGCCTTCTTCGATAATGCAAAGAGTATTTATCTGTTTTTCCTTCATGGTTTTAGAATAGCTCAAAGGATTAAGAAGGGCAAGAAATTTAATTATCTAATAGGGGTTTTAGTTTCTCTAAAAGCTGGGGGAATTTAGTGTAGCCAGCCTTTGCATTTAAATGCCCGGCATTTGGGATAATATTCAGCTTAACCTCTAAACGACTTGCCAACTCTTCGCCATTTTTTATAGAAACGATTTTATCAGTATCGGAATGAAAAACTTCAAAGTGTTTGGCATTCTCTTTGATTCTGCTCCAATCAAATTCAAAACCACCGCTAAAATCATAATCACCTTTGTGGAAAAGAATTGGTTTAACGCCGATTGAGGCTGAGACAAAAATAGCTGCTTTTACCGGTTTGTCTAATCTTTCTAAGACCCTTAAAAGGAATAACCCGCCCAGACTATGACCGATTAAAATCGTATTTTCATCAATTTTGTTTTTATATTCCTCTAACTTTTTAAGCCAAGCATTCATTTCTGGTTTGTCTGGTGCTGGGGATTGGGGAACTATTACTTTTAGACAAGCTTTGGCAAAGAGTTTCTTGGAATCAGGGAATTTGGGAATGGTTACTTGGCAAGTATCAGACTCTAGCTGTTCTTTAAGCCACGGAAACCAGTTTTCTTCCGGATAACCTCCAGTACCATGGAAAATAAGGACATTATTCATAGTTAAATTTTAGCATAGCTTAAGCTTAAGCGAAGGGCAAGAAGTGACTTAAACTTTTAAGCCATTTATAATAATTCTATGAAGCATATTAATGTCGAGATAAAAGCCAAGTGCCAAAATCCGGAAGCAATCCGCCAGATTTTAAAAGAGCAAAAAGCGGATTTTAAAGGCCTCGACCACCAAATTGATACTTATTTTAAGGTTTCGAACGGGCGGCTTAAGCTAAGAGAAGGCAACATTGAAAATTATTTAATTTTTTATGCCAGAAATAATCAGAAAGGGCCAAAAGAAGCTAATGTTGCCCTTTATAAAATTGACCCTAAATTAAATTTAAAAGAAATTTTAGAAAAATCCCTTGGGACACTAGTCACTGTCGGTAAAAGAAGGGAGATATATTTTATCGAAAATATAAAATTTTATATCGACAAGGTTAAAGAGCTTGGAAGCTTTATGGAGATTGAAGCCCAAAGTAAAGATGGTTTGATCAGTAGAGAAAAGCTTTTAGCCCAATGCCAATCCTACATGAAATTATTGGGAATCAATGAAAAAGATTTAATTTCCGAATCCTATAGCGATCTTTTGTTAAATAAAAAATAGCTTAAGCGAGAAGGAAGGGCAAGGAATTAATCTCTCAATCCAAATTTTAGTCCACGAAAATTATATGATCTCAACAGCAAAGAATATCACATCTAAAATTGATTGTAATACTGAGGTAAATTCCTTCCAAAGAATTTCTTGGCTTTTTATTGTGTGCGCATAATAGTTTCTCAAGCAATAAGATAAGAGAAAATCTGCTTCTAGCCGAGTTATTTTTTTTCCCAGAAACTCGCCAGCTAACAAGCTTTTTATTATCCCTTCGAAGTTATTCTTTATCTCAGAATTTATATCAACGCCATAATTTTTAATATATTTACTAAAGTCTTTTTCTTTAGTCCACCCTTGTTTTTGAGCAGTTATTAAGAGATGGTTGCTAAAATATACATTTTTCTTTTTTAGATAATCCTTTTGATAGGCAATCTTTAGCAAAGCATCTGAAATAAGCAATAAATCAAATATAACACCAGTAAGAATTAAGGGAGACATGGTCTTGTCGGCCACCCTTTCCTTATGGATGAGCCGTAAGCGTATCCAACGTAAGGTTATATAAGAGAAAAAGAACTTAATTTCAAGGTATTCGGGGCTAGATGAATTTAAGATTTTTTTCTGTAACAAATCATAGGTTAATTTGCCTTCAGTACTTAACTGATATTTTTTTAATCTTCTTTCTAAAAAGTCTTTAATGTTTAAAGTGAGTCTATCCAAATACGCCCCAGGTTCGCTATTAATTGAGATAAATTTATGGGCTGGGCTATTTGGAATAACTCCATTTGCCAGTTTGATGTCCTCCTCTAAAGCCTTATGCATCATTATAAAACCTTCAGCATAATCACCATGGACAATATCAGTTACAGCCCAGAAATAAAAAAGAGTACCTTTGTGTAACAAAAAATTATTTTCTTCTTCCCATTTTTCTACCATTTTATATAAAACAAAAAAAAGATTTTTATTTCTTTTATCAGATAGATCCCAGATAGGAGTAAAGTTTTCAAAATATAAATCAGCCATTTGCCCCTTATTAGGACTAGCGGTCTCAGAAGTTTCTTTTATCTCTCGAAAGTACTCATAAGAAGCAATCTTTAATTGATCAGATAATTGTTGGTCATAATAATTAATTAGAGCCGGGTTTTTCTCTAGATAAAGAAAGAAGTCCTCTAATGCAGCCTCTAGCGTATCCTGAAGGTAATTAAGGCCACCAATCGTTAACTTTGACAAGGATAAATCATATTTTTGAAATTTTTCTTTAGTTTTCATAAACGATTAAACTAACTTCCCAACCTTTAATATATCGAGATTTTACCCCTTTTTCAAGCCGAAAACAAGCCATTTCCTTTTATTTATAAGCATATATAGAAAAAGTCAGTGAAACCTGGAACGTAGATTTCACTGACTTACAGCGCTTCTCTATAGGCGCCTAGACCCCAAAGCGCTGTCCCGTTTTTTTAAGGAGTGACGGGTATATTGCCTCGGTCTTTGCCTTGGCTCTCCCGGACCGATCAATGGCTTTTAATACCACCTTCCGGGGACGGAGATCCTAGACAGATCCCGCAGCCTCGGCCCTTATGCCCTTTTTGGGGCTGTTATTCGGCGTAGTCGATTAGGCGACGACTGTGGAAATAAAGAAAGATACTCTCAAAAGCCTCCCCTCCTCCCAAAAGCACAAGGCGTTCCTCCCTGTGCCTAGTTTCAGATCAGCTAGCAGTTTTGTAGGTATATTTGTAGTTCTGCTAATCGACGCCTTAGTTGATAATAACAAAAATATTTTAGCTTAAAAATAAAAAAAATCAACCGTATTTTTTAAAATCATTCAAGCCGAAAACAAGCCATAAGGGCAAAAATCCTGTCGAAAAATTAGTGTTCTTGTGGAAAGAAAAAGCCTAAAAAGATTGAAAAATCAATTGATTAACATTAGAATAACCTAAATCAGTTTTTCCTGTAAATTCACAATCCTAGGAGGGATTATGTCGACTATAACGGCTATCCAGACGCTTGCAGATTTTGAAGGAACCCAAGAGATATTTCGGATGGCAAATCGAGCCTTCAAAGAAGCCTACAAGGGAATCAATATTCCTCAAATGTCTCCGCATCATTTCCTAGTGCCAGACGAAGCGACCTTCAAAGAAATCTCGAATCAGGCAGTTAAATTTTCGCCTATAATTCTCGAGATTTGGTTGGATACGGAGAAGAAGTTCGGCTTTCCCTTGATACCGGACATTATCCTTGATGCTTTCGCTTTTACTGATGTGATCAAGGGCGAAATCTACATGGACCGGAAATTCGTCCTCAAGGGGTTGCGGTCGCCAACTATCACCCACCAACTTAAGAAGGAGGCTGCCTACAAATACTTCCAGCTATGCCATACTGTCTGCCACGAAGCAATACATTACATAGGCAGAAAAAAGAGGATAAGTAATCCTACGACACCTTCAAAGCATTGGCACTCCCTGATTGGTCTTTTTGTCGCTAACACCTTAGAGAAGGCGAGCGGACTAGATCCGAAGACTGCTGAAGCGTTGAAAGACTATTTGACAAAGCAAGTGCTTTCAGCATTCGAACACGACAATTTAACGGTTATCACCCAGGGTGCAAAGTTTTGGGCAGTCGATAAAAATAACCGGACGGCTCTAGTTGGCGGAGATTTGTTAAACGAGTCCATAGTCGAACACATCTGCCACCCTATCAATCGTCTGCTCTGGGAATGGATCATGACGAACAACGGATTTCCCTGTCTTATTCAGAAGGGCTTCAAAGCTCTTGAATTTGACCTAAACAATCAAACCGAAATTATTAACGGCAAGACGATAACGTCCAAAGAAATAATGGACAATTTCAAGTCCAGTTTCTATTTGGACGACAGAGGCCTTTTCAAGGCCTATCTTAAAGGGAGCTTAGCCGAAAACATTCTTCTACGAATGAGCCACGAAGAGTAAACTAAAGAGAGCAGCGAACCTGCTCTCTTGCCTTTTCAAGCCGAAAACAGGCCAACAAAAGAAAACCCGCCTAAGCAGGTTTTCCCTACGGCAGCGGGTCGCGATAAATCTAGAGAACTAACGGCTGGGTCATTCTAAACTATTATCCCGATGGCCTTGCCTCCAAGACTCCTGATTGTTTCAGAAGCCTTATATTCTTCGGCAAAGTGAAGAAGGCTTCCGATCTCCAGAATCCTCTTAGCAAGATCATAAGGCAACCAGCGCGAATGAGGGTTCAGACTCTTTTTACAAAGCGCGATTAAACTTTCAAAACCTGGGAGGTTTTCCTTCTTTAGTGTTTGGAGGTCTTCGGGCAGGTTAGATTGAAACAGACTGTATCTTTTTGCCTGAAATAGCCCTCGAAACCCGACCGGTCGAGTCGCTACTTTGATTATTAACCCTTGGTGGTAAACCACATTAGGCCAAATCGCAGTTCTAGTATTGCCACTAGACGGCCTGGTCTTATGAAATATCAAAGGCTTTTTCACAGTTCACCTCCATTTCAAGCTACCGAAAATATTTGCGAGCCTTATTATATCAAATAGCTAAAGCTTTCTCAAGCCAAAAACAAGCCATAATGGCGATGAATGCTAGGCTCTTTTTTTATACCTTATTATCTGCCAGAGAATAATGCCGGTTGTTATAATACCGATTCCTTGGCCGATTATTAGAACATTGTCTTTCTGTAAAAATCCATGCAGGGTCCAAAGAGCATAAGCGATAAGGGTAAGAACTATAAAGGTAGTCGATAAACCCTCGGTTGATTTCCTTTTGTGGTTTTTTCTTATCTGATCAGGCAAGCCGATGACCTTGACGATAACTCCCATTGTAGCGGTTAGAAATCCTACTATCCCAGCAAAGGTTAATGTTTTAAATATATCCATATATCTAATTTAGCTCATTTTCAAGCCAAAAACAAACCATTAAAATAAAAATCTTGTCGATAAATCAAGATTCTTGTGGAAAATGAAAAGGACCGCACTTGTCTTAAAGACTCATGCGGTCCAATTTTTTGCCCCGTCCCTGCCGGTCTAGGCGAGAACTAGGCCTTCAACTTTTGTCGGGTCGAGCTTGCTGCCGTCGGGCGGGAAGAGGATGATGGTTTCCCCAATGATCGGCGATTGTAAACGTAACCGGTCGCCTCCACCATCCTGGTTGGGACCAATATTGTCGTCACTATAGAACCCGAGGGCGGCAGTGTGGGCAATCTTTTGATCATTAACCCACCGATTAGGTAGAGGAGGATACCTATCTCCCTTGGCCATCCAGTTAAACTTCAAGACCAAGGTATTGGCTTCGATTGCTATATTCTTGATCTCTCCTCTATATAGATAGCCAATGGCCGGGTTTTGGATCTCCGCCTGGCCTCCAACATAACGTTGAAGATCTGCTTCAGTTACCATATCAACCTCCTATCCATCCAGAGTTTCAGCCTTCCTGCTAGGAAGGTATTTTATCATGAGAGCTTAAAAAATTCAAGCCGAAAAACAAGCAGAAAAAAATTTGGTTATTTATTTCTCGAGTTTCTTTTGTTTTGGTTGGAAAACCAGCCAGCCTACAACAAGGAGATTAGCAATAACAAAAAGCTCGATATAAGGATCATAGAAGGACTGGATGTAGATTTCCAAAGCAAAGGCAGCGACAAGAAGCCCGATAGCAATTTTTGCAATAAGAAGCCCCCTTTCCCCTCTCCTTTCAAGAATTTTCTCTTTCCTAGTGGCGACAGCTACAAGAGGGATGCCGACTTTTAAGAGAAAATCTCCGGTAAATATAAAAATAGTCGCAATTAAGACTTTCATTTTTACTTTTAAATCTTAATCTTTATTAAACCAAAAGCAAGAGGAAAACGAAAGGTTATATTATCTATTGCCGGCAAGCCTGTTGAGCCTTTTGAACTAGGTTCATTACATTGGTATTTTGAATCTGGCTTAAATCTACCTGATTAATCTGATTGCAGGCATTATCAACTTTACTCTGGAGACTATTGACTCTATTTTGAAGATCATTGACCGCCCTAACCCGATTGTAATAAACCACTGCATAATAAATAGCAAAAATGACAGCAATAATAAGCAGGATAACTAGAATAATTATAGCCATATCTTTTTGCTGATTATTCATAATAAAAGGCTAAATGAACCAAGGCAATAATTCATTGTGGAAAATACAGAATACGATAAATGAATAAGACCAATTAAGAAAAACTTTATGAAAACCAACGTTTTTTCAAGAATGCCATTCTGTAAAAATAAAGTGGTTGGAAGAAGAAAAACAAGAGATAAAAGAATATGTTCCTCACCGGCCGGGAGTTAGAGAAAAGCTTTTTTTCTTTGTCTCCGGCGCCATTATCAGCGTTCCTTTTGCCATTCTTACCAACGCCTTAACAAGCGATCTTCTGGTCTTAAGCGTGTCAGGAAGTTTGGCGTCTTTCCTTGCTATCGCCTTTTTCGCTCCATTCCTAGAAGAGTTTGCCAAGGCCTATCCCCTCTTTTTTCGCCATGGGGAGACCGAACGATCTATTATAATCTTGGGATTTTTAACTGGCTTTGGTTTTGGGCTAGTCGAATTTTTTATCTATGTCTTTGGCTTCGGAGCGCCGATTCTCATAAGAATCCCGATGGTCCTTTTCCATGCTACAAACACAACAATCGTTGCTTACGGTCTCGGAAAAAACAAAGCCTTTCTCTTTTATCTTCTGGTTGTTTTCCTTCATGCCATTAATAATACCGGGGCTTTTTTGGGAGCTTTAGGCATTATTCTTATAGCTGCCGCTATTCTCACTTCTTATTTTTTGGCATACACTTTTTACAAAAACTCTACTGAACGCACCCTCGATTTCTGGGTCGATAATGAAAACAAACGTAACTAATTTAAATCCTCCAACAATGCGTAAAAAATTGAGCTTAATCCTCTTCCGACAATCAGTTTTCCTTTCTTGTCATCCCTGGCTTGACCAGGGATCTTAAGATTTCCGCTTTCGCGAAAATAATGAGTTTCCGATTTGATGACTCCGATGAGTATCGGATTTGCCCGCCCGGCCGTAGTTTAACGAAGACGGGTTGTCATTTTTTATACATAAGAGAGCAATGATTGTGACATTTTGAGAAGCTTTTTGTCGATAACTTTTGCTACTTTTTAGCACTAAAAAGTAATGTAAAAAATTATGGATTCCAAATCAAGTTTGGAATAAGAAAGAAATAGATTTCTCGGCTATCGCTCGGAATGACAGAAAATTATTTGCAAGGCGCTTCAGGCATCGGGGCCGAAGGATTCCCGTGCTTCACCCACTGGCCGTTCTTGCAAATCCAATTATCCTCGCCGGTAAGCCCCCGGGCGAGCCCCAAAACTAAGATAATGAAAGCAAGAATTAAGCCGCCGATTAGAAATTTCTTTTTCATGTTTTAAGCCTTTCTCAATTTTAAAACGGCACCGCTAATGATACCGGCATATAAAAGATAAGAAGTCCAAGTGCCAAAGATGATGTTAGTCGTCTGGTTCGGAATAGTGATAGGGAGCTGGATTAAAAGAAGAATGGCCGCCCAAGAGACGCCATAGGTTAAACCCTCTTTCATGTCGGTAGCCCCTATTCTTTTAACAAAGAAGTAAGAGATCGCTCCTAAAACAAGAGCGACAAAGACATTGCCAGCCATGAAATTCATCGGGTTATCGGTTGAGAAAATGAGGCTTAAGACAAAAAGAATTATAAGCCAGAAGAAAGGGAAAAGCAGACCGTAGCCAATAATTTTCCAAGGGTTTTTCATCTTTCCTCCTTATTATTCTAAGAAAACTATAGCTCTTCCTAAAAAGAGAAGCAATATGGCGAAAAATCATTCTTTTTTATCTGTATCTTCGGGCGGAGGCCAGCCTCCGGATTTATTAGGACCAATTTTCGGATAAGCGATGACTCCCCAAATAGCCAGAATGGCAACAATAATCCCGGTAATGACCATAGCGCTTGCAAGCCCCGCATAAGTAAAGCCCAGATATGGTGCAATGATAACCCAAAGCCCGATGAAAAAGATAACCCAATACTGCCACATAAGACCTCCTTCTCCTTAAAATAGCATTTAATAGAAGTAAAGAAAGCGGTCATTTTTCTAAAATAGTTCAAGCCTTCTTAAAGCAATCGGCAAAACTTTTTTAAACTTCAATCTTGCTGCCAGTCGGTTTTATGCCTTTTGCCATATCGAAAATAACATCTGCGATTTGTTCCGGAGCTATAAGCTCTTCGGGCCTAGCCTCGGGGTGCATCTCAAAATACATGTCTGTCGCTACTCCTCCGGGATGGAGAGAGTAAACTTTTATTCCCGTATCAAGAAGTTCATCAGCCATCGACTCGGTAAAACCGACAATTGCAAAATTGGTTGCAGAATAGGCGCTATAATTTTTTTGCCCTCGAAACCCTAATTCGGAAGAGATATTTATTATTACCCCTTCTTTTTGAGCTTTCATTGCCGGAAGAGTTTGTTTAGTAAAAAGGAAAACGCCTTTCAAATTAGTACTGACGATTCTTTTAAATTTTCTAACGTTTATTTCCTCTAGAGGTTTATAAATCGCTTCGCCGGCGTTATTTACTAGGATGTCAATTCTATCCCATTTCTTCAGAGTTTTTTCGATAACTTTTTTAACATCCCAAGAACTACCAACATCGCATTTAAAGCCAATAATGCGATCATCCGGACCAATTCCTTCTGCAAGCCTTCGCATGGCATTTATAACATGGCTTCTGTGCCTGCAAAGAACTACTATTTTATCCCCTTCTTTTAGGAATCTTTGAGCCGCTGCAAAGCCGATCCCCCTTGTCGATCCGGTAATAATAACGACTCTATCCATAATTTATTTCCTCAATTCTTTTATGCGATCGTTAATATATTTAAGCTCTCTTTCGAGATCTTTCGCTATTACCTCCAGATCTTGGATCTCTTCTTCTCTAGTCGGATAACGGCGAGTTTCGCCCCAAGCGCAAATTTGCCCGCAGTATGGGCAAAAGCCGAAATGTCGCATACGCCTCCCTCTTCCAAACCATATTGTTCCCCAGCCTTTTCTCCAAACCATTATTTAGAATTTACTATTTTTTAGACAACAAAAGCTATTGGGAAAAATACAAATAATAATTGAAAATAGATTGTCATTCTTTATTTCTAATACTTATTTCCAGGTGTTCATCAATTCTTTTAACAGCCGTTCCTAACTCATGGCAGAGATCGCCCATTTTATCCATTATCGCTTCTGCTCTTTCTTTCGGCGCCAGCTTAGCCTGAAAATTTTCAATGATCGTCGGAATAAGAATAATTTTTCTAACAATTTTTCCTTCTGTCTCTACTTGGAAAACAAATGATTCATCATTCGGCTCCAGAGGATTTACGGTATAGTCATCGATGAAATTACCAAGAGAGTAAAAGATCGGCTTTTTATTATAAATTTCTATTCCCCGGCAGATATGCGGTGAGGTGCCAAGGATTATATCAATGCCAGCATCGACAAGAGCATGGGCAAATACGATATGTTCAGTTGGAGGTTGATAGCCCCAATTGCCGCCCCAATGAGGGGAGACGATAAACAGATCTCTTTCGTTTTTCATTGCATCAATTTGTTTAAGAAAATTCTTTGCTCTTTTGTCTGTAAGATCGGTCGGCATGTAAAAAATTCCGGATTTTGCTTTCCCCGCCTCCCACTGCGGCTCGTTATCAGTAAAAGCAAAGGTATAGATTTTAAAACCGTCTTTCTCGAAAATCGCTGGTTCCCGCGCTTCGCGAATATTCCTCCCACTCCCGGCAGACAAAATGTTTTCTGTCTTCAAAATTATCAGCATATCTAGAAAGGCTTCCTCGCTATAATCAAGCGCGTGATTGTTAGCCACTGAAACGCAATCTATCTTTGCCTCCTTTAGAACCCTAATATTTTTCTCACCCGATCGGAAGTGAAAAGTTTTTGGTGTTTTAACCCAAGGAGTGCCCTTATCAGAGATAACACACTCTAGATTTAAGAACCGAAAATCGGCCTTTTTAAAAAGCGACATGGTATCTCCCCAAGGATATCTAGGTGGAGCCGTCTCCAAGGCATCGTTGACTAGCCGGCCTAACATGACATCGCCCGCAAATAGAAGCTTCATATTTTGAAATTACTAATAAATCTCCTAAATTTTAAATTTTCTAAATTATTAGTCGTTTGTGCTTAATAATTAGTAATTTACCCCAAATATTTTTTAAACCAGTCGGCAGCTAGCTCGGCAACTTTCTCTAGAGCTCCCGGTTCCTCAAAGAGGTGGGTTGCATAAGGAATGATTTCGATTTTTTTGGGGATAAGCAAGTATCGTGCCGTCTCTTTATTTAGCTCGATAACAACAAAGTCTTCGGCACCGACAACGAGCAGAGTGGGCGCTTTTATTTTGGGGAATTTTGCGATATTGGCCAAATCAGGCCGGCCACCCCGAGAGACGATAGCTTTTATCCTCTCGCCGAAGTAGGCTGCTGCTTCCAAAGCCGCTGCCGCTCCAGTGCTTGCCCCAAAATAGCCACAAGATAAGCCTTTGGTTTCCGGGTTTTTAAAAAACCAGTCAGTTGTTTTAATCAACCGGTCGGTAATAAGATCGATATCAAACCGATTTTCAAAAATCACATCCTCTTCTTCCGTTAAAAGATCAAAAAGAAGCGTTCCTATCCCCCGTTTTTGTAGGACACTGGCAACATAATTATTTCTCGGGCTTAAGCGGCTACTCCCTGCTCCATGAGCAAAGATAACCAAGCTTTTGGTCCCCTTTGGAAGCGCGAGTATCCCCCTAAGGACAACAGCATTAACGATTATTTCAATTTCTTTCTTCACTTTTTAAATTAAATCAACCTTTCCCTAAACAAACATTATTAAAAATCACTAGTTTCAGAATCTAACGATTATTTCTTAAAAATTTTATGGAATACTTGAATGCATGGAAAATGCTGACATCGCCGAGATTTTTTACGAAGTCTCCGACCATCTTTCTTTTCTAGGCGAGAGCCGCTTCAAGATTGGCGCTTACTCCAGAGCAGCAACAGTTATTGAGAACTTGCCAGAGAGAGTCGAAGATATTTATAAAAGCGAGGGAGTCCAAGGCTTAAAAAGCGTCCCCCGAATCGGCGAAAGCATTGCTCTAAAAGTTGAAGAAATATTAAAAACAGGCCGGCTAAACTATTTAGATGACCTAAGGAAAAAAGTGCCGCCAGGCCTCGAAGAGATGCTTCAAGTTCCAAACTTAGGCTCGAAAATCGTCCAGCGATTGCATAAGGAGTTAGGGATCTCAAATGTTGACGAGCTTTATGAAGCCGCAAAGAGCCATAAGCTTCACGGAATGAGAGGGTTTGGCGAAAAAACGGAAGAAAATATTATCGAGGGAATCGAGCGAATCAGGAAGTATGGCGGTCGGCTTCTTCTGGGTAGAGCTTACTTTCAAGCCGAGACCCTGATTAACCATTTGAAGGAAAACAGAGAGCTGATAAATATCGAGATGGCCGGCTCTTTGCGCCGGATGAAGGAGACCATCGGCGACCTTGATATTTTGGCGACTTCAAAAAATCCGAAGGCGATTATCGACCAGTTTGTCTCTCTCCCAGAAGTCGATCGGATAAAGGTGAGGGGGCCGACCAAAGCCGAAACGATCTTAAAAAACGGGATGGAAGCCGATCTTAGGGTCGTCGCTCCGGAATCTTTCGGCGCTGCTTTGCAGTACTTTACCGGCTCCAAAAATCACAATGTACACGTTCGAACAATAGGAGTTAAGGAAGGTTTGAAAATTAATGAATATGGCGTTTTTAGAGTCGGAGAAGGCAAAGAGGAGAAAATAGGAGGGGAAAATGAAGAGGATATTTACAAAGCCGTCGGCCTCAAATGGATTCCGCCAGAGCTTCGAGAAGACACCGGTGAGATTGAAGCAGCCTATGAAGACCGGCTACCGGAGCTTGTAACTTTGAAAGACCTAAAGGGTGATCTTCATGTCCATACCAAATGGAGCGAGGGAAGCCATGAGATAGAAGAGATGGCCAAAGAAGCCCATAAAGAAGGCTTAAAATACATCGCTATAACCGACCATTCCAAAATGATCGGGATCACCCACGGCTTGGACGAGAAAAGGCTTGGAGAACAGATAAAAAGAGTCAAGGAAATCAGGAAAAACTTAAAGGGGTTTTACATTTTTTCAGGAATTGAAGTCGATATCCACGCCGACGGCTCGCTGGATCTTTCGGAAAAAATCTTGGATAAACTGGATGTTGTCGTTGCTTCCGTCCATTCCCGATTTAATCAATCGGAGAAGGAAATGACCGCAAGAATCTTAAAGACGGTCGAGAATCCGATAGTCGACATTATTGCCCATCCGACAACCCGCCTCATCGGCCAGAGAGACCCGGTAAACGCTAATTGGGATCGAATTTTCGAAAAAGCAGCCGAGACAAAAACGATTATGGAAATAAACAGCGGTTGGAATCGGCTGGACCTAAATGAGGTCATGATCCGCCGAGCTAAGGATTTCGGCCTTAAATTTGCCATTTCTACCGATTCCCATAATCCGGCAGAGTATAAATTATTGAAATTCGGAATCGCCATGGCCCGCCGCGGCTGGCTCGAAAAAGACGATGTTGTAAACACTTGGGAAGTAGAACAGCTTTTGGATTATTTAAATAAGAGAAAGTAAGATAGTTTTCCGAATGCCTTTTTGAGATTTACACCATTTAGAGTTCTTCTAAATATAATTAGAAACGCTAATATTTAAGGCGGTAAAAAAACCTTTATAATAAGGAGTTATGAGAATAACTTCGCAATTGGAATTAATAATAAGAAGTTATGAGAATAACTTCGCAATTGGAATTAATAATAAGAAGTTATGAAGAATACCCTTATCAAGGCTTTTGCCGCTTTTATAATCGGAGTTGTCTTTATTGTCGGAGTCTATGCCTTTATGGTTTTAAGTTTTCAGTCGGTTCCCCAATCGGCGATTTTTAGCTTTTCCGACATTAGAAAACCTGCGGCAAGCGACCGAATTTTGGTAGTCGCCCCCCATCCTGACGACGAAACTATTGCCGCCGGTGGATTTATAAACAACGCAAGAAAAGTAGGAGCCCAGGTTGAAATCGTTCTCGTCACAAATGGCAACAAGCACGGCTTAGAGCAAACAAGAGAAAATGAGTTTACCAGAGTCACTTCGAAGCTTGGCATTCCACAGGAAAATCTGATTTTCTTAGATTACCCTGACGGGCAATTGAAAAACCAAGATCAAACGAGAATAAAAAACCAATTTCAAAAAATAATCGATAGTTTCAATCCAAACATTATCATTGATCCTAATACCAACGACACCCATTTAGATCACTCGACGACAAGCAGGATTGTTGATCCTCTGGCCACTGAAAAAAAGATCACCCAATACCAATATCTGGTCCATTACAGGTTCTGGCCCCAGCCGGAAAGATATGCCCCGGAGCTTTATCTCCTGCCACCGAAAAAGCTTGAAAGTTTAAATTGGAATAAGTTCGTTTTGACTCCGGAAGAAGAAACGATAAAGTATCAGGCTATTCAGGAATATAAAAGCCAGCTTAAATATCTATTCCCCCGAGAACTTCTTCTGTCTTCGGTGAGGAGAAACGAACTTTTTATCGTGAAATAAACACTGTCATTGGATAATAAATATCTTTACTTAAAATTTTAAATATCTTTGCAAAAATTCTTAGTACTACCAACAATATGTACTAATAATAAAATAATAAACCAACCATTCAATTCAGTCGCCAAAAATTTTGCGATCGTTAGAAAAATGGTGTCAGTTTAAAAATCAGAATGGGTAAAAAACAGTAAGATTGACATCAAAATTTTAGCGATCGTTAGAAAAATGATGACAAGAGATTCTTCAGCTGTTAATATTAAAATATGTCAGGAGAAAAAATAACTGATATTATATTAAAAATTATTGCTAAAACCGCTGATGAGGGTATTGATCTCGCAAGATGTTTTTTAAGTCCTTATGAAACTTTAAGCGGTAAATATGACAAGAAGCAAAAACTATCTGATTTAGTTACTCTAAAAGTATTACGCAATACCACCAACAGGCTAAAAAAGAATGGTTGCTTAGAACAAGTTAACAAAAAAGGAAAAATCGTCTATAAAATTACAGAGAAGGGTCGAAAAAAGATCGAAAAACTGCTTTTCGATCACAAATCATGGGATAGAGAATGGAGAATTGTTATTTTTGATATTCCGGAAAATCAAAAGAGGCTTCGCAATATTTTAAGAAGTAAATTGAAGAAATGCGGGTATAAGCAGTTGCAGAAAAGTGTTTGGGTTTCGCCATTTGACGTTTTGGATGAGATAGAAGATTTAGTAGATGATTTTGATTTACATGGAAATGTTTGGTACTTTAAAGCCAAAAGTTCCAAAAATGACGAGAGTATTATAAAAATGTTTCTGAATAGTGTCGAGCAAAAGAAAAAATAAAACTTTATTATTCCTAAGATAATCTGAATGAGCATCAAAAATTTAACGATCGTTAATAAAATGGTGACGAGTTCAAATGAAATCAAGTTCGAAATGACACCAAAATTTGAACGATCGTTAGTAAAATGGTGAATAGCGTTGAATTTCGATATAAAAAAATGATAAGTTGCGATAAGTAATGAAGGTGAAAGGTAAAAAGAAATTTGAATTAAAGGAAAAATTATTGAGTATATTTTAGGACATTAGGTGCACATTTTGGCCATTAAGCCTAATATGACAAATAGTATTAGATATAACTAACTAGAAGGAATACAAAAGCCAGTTAAAATACTTTTCCCCCGAGAACTTCTTCTATCTTCGGTGAGAAAAAACGAACTTTTTATAGTAAAGGATTAGATCCCTTCACCACCAGGATGGACGATATCATCTGGTGGCGGTTGCTGTCCTTGACCACCGCCTTCTTCAGGTCTTACACCTACTGGTACAGCTTCTGCACCAGTTCTATATCTAGTGACATAAGTTGTTAGCAAAGCATTAGCATTAGCTGCTACAAGCTCATCGACCGCCTTAATTGCATCCGGCGAACCTTGTTCATAAAGTCTTTTAATCTTTGCATCGTTAATGTATTGTTCATTGAGTAAATTCCTTTGATTTAAAGCTTTAATTTCACCACCACTAAGCCCTTTAAGCTCTTGTTTAGCAAGTTTTCCTTCGGCTGCTTTGGAAAGACCTGGATTAGAAGAAAGCAAAGCCAGATCGGTATGTTTATCAAGAGCACCTTCAATAATTTTCTTATCGATTCTAGAATATTTATCGATAAGTTTTTGAGCCTCTTCTTTACCTCTTACCTCACTACCATAAACTTTTTCAAGCGCTCTAACAGTATTGCCTTCTTTAGTCATAACTCGAAGCAAAGCTTGCAGTTTCTTTTCATTATTACCAGCAGCTTTAACAGCATTAGCAAATTCTTCATCACTCAAAAGTTCACTATAACCTTTCTCCATATCATTCAACATCGCTTTATTTAAGGTGTCAGCCTGGCCTTTATCAGTCCCTGCAATCCATCGGCCAACTCCACCTGCTTGAGCAACTTTTGTCCTAAATTTTTGAGCTCTAGCAGCCACTCTCTCATCCTGACTGGCTTTTTTATCCTTAAAGAATTTTGCAGCTGGAAGCCAAGTACGTTCGGCAACAGGACTGCTAATAGTTTTGCCTGCCCACTTCATAAATGGCTTTACAGCTTTATCGCTCCAGGTTTTCATCATATCCCCACCCATCATTGTTGGGATCTGGGCCGCGAGATAATATACAACTGCTACTACTGCTACACCAATAACTCCATTTAAAAAGTTCAACCCTTCCCCGACTGATTGAGTTGATAAACTGATTACGGTTGGTACATCTGCTGTAATAATCGCCGCAACTAATAGTAAACCTACTATTGCAGGCCCCATAAAAATCCATTTAAACATTTCTGACCACCACCGTTTTTCCAAGAATTCCGTAAAAGGCATAATCCCTAAGATGAATGCTATTGGAGCTGCAACAACAAGAAATTTCAATGCTACCAATCTTGCTAATAACACAAGAGTCAAATAGACTAAAGCAATAATTACCCCAATAAACAGCACTATTAGAAATAATAAAGTTCCCAAATTCCCCATAACAGTTGAAGGTTCTACTGCACCTAAGTCTAGCTTTAATGGATGCACTATTGTGCTACCATTGATAAGCGCTTTAAATTGAATCTGTAAGACATTAGCAACATCCAAAAGAAATTTAACCATAAAAAAACTGAAATAGATCAGTATAACATTTAATACAAGTCTGGGAATCATTCTTCCTATTCCATATTTCTCAATATCCAGGCTTAAGACATTAGCAAAGGCAATAATTAAGATGCCAAGTGCTAAGAGCGTTAAGGTAATATTTCTAATTGCCAACCAAGTAATCTCCATATCATCAACAGTAGCTTTTTCCAAGACTGCTTCGATCCAGCCAGAAAGATATTTTACTGTCTTATTGATGCCATCAACCATCCAACCCACAGAAGTTAAAATAGCTTGATTCAAAGGACTCATGGTAGTAAGATGAATTTTTAAATTTATGCCATTATCTTTACTTGTAATTGTACTAATATTCTTATTGTTGACTGGTGAATCCTGCTCAAACTTATCTGTAGAGTTAATAGTCACCTTCCCATCCTCGGCTAAATGGAATTTTACTTCACCTTTAACATAAAGAGTACATACTCTGGTTACAAACGGAATGCCAGAATCGTTATAACTACCAGAAGAACAATCTACTTGGTTATTAGTCCAGTCATAAATAATTTTATAATCGCCAGGATATAGACCACCATCAGGTAGATTTTTAAGATCTATATAATCATAATAGGTATCTGTTTCTTGGCTGGCTGGCGTATTCCCTCCTTTAAACCCTTCTATTTTCAAACTATCAATATATTTATCATAACTGCCACTTTCTGGAGCAATTCTCACCATTTCATTGCCTAGTACTCCATACGGCGCATAAGCACCTTGTTTTATAAAATTATTTGGATCATCCCATTGGATTCGACCTGTTATTTGACCTTCCGTAATAAGCTTTGAAGCAGCAGGCGCATTACCTCCAATAGATTTGCTTTCAACAAAGGCCCAACCTTTTGCCAAAGTTGTAGATATAATTTTATGTTCCCAAATTTCTCCTTCCTTTGGCTTTGATTTATTTACTACAATTGCAAATCCCTCTCCAGAACCTTGGTTAAAAACATGGATAAAAGTATTGCTTTGAGCGTTAAAAACTTCTTCTCTTTGAAAACCAGAATCATTATCATCAAAGGGATCACGTTCGGCTAGGTTAAAATCGACTCTATTTCCTGAATCATAAATTTTTGTCAAACTTTTATATTCTAAATTTGCTTTTGAGGCATCATAACCAGCACCAAAACTTAAGCTAGGAGCAAAAAGTCCTATAACAAAAATAAGAACAAAGAAACTATAAATTTTTTCCTTTATCTTCATCTTAAAGCTTAACAGTTATATAATAGATAATTTTTATCGAAAAAACAACAAGGTCGCGCTTTTAGCGCGACCTTTGATTTGTCGTCTACCGCCCCGGTACTACATTCGGCGCAAAAGGATTAATCCACTTATCATTTTCCTTTTGCAATAGAAGTTCCCGGTACCAACCCACGTATCCTCTGGATTTCTCTTCAAAGCGAATAACTACTAATGTGCCACCGAAATAGGCTTTCGCGGCAGCTTTGTATTCAATACTGTTTTCGTTAACGTTCTTATAGGGATCAGATTCCCAAAAGGGAATAGCTCGAGGGGTACATTTGCTGACGTCTACATCAAATAGAGTCCAAAGCTGCTCTTTTGAGAGACGCTTTACATAGAGACGAAGTGCCTCCTCGCCGGCCTTTTCTGGCACGGTTATTCCGTCTTGAGCATGATCTTCAGACGGATTCACCTGAGTATTTTGAGCAACCTTATACCGATTAGCACTACTCCATGCGTAGTACCCGCCACTAATAATGGCAGTGAAGGCCAGAAGGGCGAAGAGAACTGCCCAAAAAACCTTCATGTCAATGTGGATCGGAGAAGGTGCAGCATGCTGTCTTCCGCTCATTCCCAACACTCCTTTCAGGAGTAGATTGCTCGAATATCCATAGATTTACACGATTAAGAATCGTGGTTCTTTTCTCAAGCTGCAAGAGCAATGCAAAATCTACTCTCTCAGCGTAAGGATAATATAGCATAGGATAGCTAAAATGTCAAGGCCTCCTATGCCAAAAGTATCCAGGGTCCAGACATCTTGGACACTTTTAGCTGAATCATTAAGAATGGAAGGAGTTAAAAGTGGATATCAAGATGACAGAAAAGCAATTAAAGATCTATGGAGCAAGACTTAGATTAGCTTGGT
>JAMCYV010000009.1 GCA_023473595.1 Patescibacteria group bacterium
CTTGATTGAAATCTTTAACCATTTTAATTTAGTTAATTAGTTATTAGTTTATAAGTTGCTAAGGAAAGAACGTTAGAACGGAAAAACAGGAGAAAAGTAAAAGTGGCAAAACAGACCCCCTACATTATCCAAAAAAAATGCAGATTCTGCGAAGAAGGCATCGAAGCGATTGATTACAAAGACGTTAAATTTTTGCAAAGATTTGTTTCTAATTATGCAAAGATTGACTCAAGGAAAAGAAGCGGAAACTGTATGAAACACCAGAGAATGGTGGCAAAGGCGTTAAAAAGAGCGAGAATTATCGCCCTCCTTCCTTTTATTCAATATTAACCAACCGCGAGAAAAAAAAGAAAATATAAAAATTAAGCCTGCCTACCGCAGGCGGGGAGTTCCTTCGGAACAAAAAAATTTGCTTTAGCAAATTACCAAAATTTTTATTTTTTATTTTTAACTTTTAATTTTTTAACGTGTATCAGATTACTGACCTAAAACCGGGCGTGACCTTTGAAATGGACAAAGATGTCTATCAGGTTATTTATTCCGAGCATTCCAAGCAGGCAAGGGGCGGCGCGATTATGCGGACTAAGATAAAAAACTTGATGACGGGGGCGATAATCGATAAGACTTTTAAAGGTTCGGAAAAGATGGAGCCGGCAAGGCTTTTGAAAAAAGATTGCCAATATCTTTATAAAGACGAGGTTGGGCTTTATTTTATGGACTCCGAGACTTATGACCAGTTTACTTTAAATCTTGAGCAAGTTAAAGATGCTATACCTTTTATCAAAGAGGGCAATCAGGTACAGATAATTTTTTATGAGAAAATGCCTCTTTCCATTGATCTCCCGCCAAAGGTAAATTTAAAAGTAGCTGAAGCTCATGAAGGGATCAAGGGAAATTCTGCTTCAGCTTCTACTAAACCAATCAGGCTTGAAACCGGTCACGTTCTCCAAGCCCCGCTTTTTATAAAACAAGGTGATACAGTTCGGGTAAATACAACTACCGGGGAGTATGTGGAGAGAATTTAGACCTCATTTAGTTAATAAAGCAATCCTTTCTCTTTTGTCATTCTGAACTTGATTCAGAATCTATTTTTAAATAGAACTACTTTTTCTCCCGAAGCAAGTTCGAGACAGACGCCAAGTAGCAAAAAGTATTGCCTCCTCCGGGTATGTCATTCCCGCGAAAGCGGGAATCTTAAGATCCCTGGCTAAGCCAGGGGAAAAAACTGATTGTAGGAAAAGATTCGTTCGCTTTTCACTCTCTTTTCGAACTGATATGCGGAGTATGATTTACTTTTCGAACTGATTGTCGGAAAGGGACTCAATCTTAATTTTGTTAATTATTTACTGTTTAGCCTTAATTGTTATATAATATCCTTATGGCAAAGGAGGGGAAGAAAAAACTAATAGTAGGTAACTGGAAAATGAATTTAACTGTTCCAGAAGCTACCATTTTAGCCGAGAGACTCAAAAAAGAGATCGTTTTTGTAGACGGAGTAGAGACTGTTGTTGCTCCGTCTTTTGTAAGCCTTTATTCTGTCTCAGAGACTTTGGCCGATTCGGCTATTTCTGTAGGCGCTCAAGACGTTTTTTATGAAGAAAATGGTTCCTATACCGGGGAAGTCTCGGCAGCGATGCTAAGAGGGCTTGCCAAATACTGTATCGTTGGGCATTCTGAGAGAAGGATTTATTTTGGGGAGAGCGACCGTGATGTTTCCCAAAAAGTAAAAGCACTTCTCACCTATGACATTAAGCCGATTATTTGCATCGGGGAGACCTTAAGAGAGCATAGCGACGGCTTGAGCAAAGTAGTAGCGGTATCAGAGGCGGAAGCAGCACTAAGGTTTGTTACTAAAGAAGATTTGGAAAATATCACTTTTGCATATGAGCCCGTCTGGGCGATAGGATCAGGTAAAGCTTGTCATCCTGACGATGCCGAGAACGTTATCCAAGCGGTTCAGAAATTTATAAAGGCTCTCTTTGGCGATAAAGCTGCTGATAAGATCAGGATTCTTTATGGGGGGAGCGTCAATGCCGAAAATGCCAAGGGCTTTATGAAGAAAAATATTGATGGATTTTTAGTTGGCGGAGCCAGTCTTGATCACGAAGAATTTACGGAAATTGTTAAAACAACATTAAAATCAAGTTAGATATGACAGTCGTCAGTTCTAAAAAAATCCTAGAAGAAGCTTTGAGGGGCGGTTATGCTGTGGGTGCTTTTAATACCTCTACTCTTGAAGCAACCAAAGCAATTATAAACGCTGCAGCCAAGCTAGCTTCCCCGGTCATCATCGAGACTTCCGAAGGCGAATTTAACTTTCTCGACTCCAATATTATCTTTGACCAAGTCAAAGATTTATCAGACGAATACGGAGTTACTGTCGCTCTTCACTTAGACCATGGGAAGTCTCTGGAAACAGTCAAAAAAGCGGTAGAAGCGAGATACACTTCTGTCCATATTGATGCTTCTAATCTTTCTTACCAAGAAAATATCGAGCTTACCCAAAAAGTTGCCGAATTCGCCCATAAGAAAAATATCTCGGTTGAAGGGGAACTTGGCCATATTAGCGGAAGCTCCGAAAAACATTCAGAAAAAATTGAGATTAACCTATCAAATCTTACCGATCCCGGTCTAGCCAAAGAATTCGTGAAAGAGACGGGGATTGATATTCTAGCGGTCTCTATTGGCAATATTCACGGGGTCTATACCAATCCGCCGGAGCTTGATCTTGGACGGCTTGAAAGAATTTCCAAGGTAAAGATTCCTTTATCTTTGCACGGCGGTTCAGGTATCCCAGAAAATCAAATCAAAATGGCGGTAAAGCTTGGGATTGCCAAAGTCAACGTAAATACGGAGCTTCGAATGGCTTACGCTGGCGAGCTTAGGGAAGAGCTTAAAGCTCATCCCAAAGAAATAGTGCCTTATAAGATTTTGCCGGAGGTTATTGAAGAAATTGAAAAAGTGGTCGAAAATAAGATTAAGCTTTTTGGAAGCGAGGGGAAAGGCTGAAAGATGATTATTTATTTGTTATTTTCTTTAGCTTTAATTATCCAAGTGGCAATTGCCTATTTTCTTTACAAAGGATTTGCAAAGCTATTAAAGAAAATAAATTTATGGCTAGCAGCAATTATTTATTTCTTCTGCTTCTTCTTTTTCCTTTTTATCCCAGTTTGGCTAATTTCCATCTTTAGCCTAAATGGACTCTACGGTGCTTCGGTCAATCTAGATAGGCTAGATGAAATAGTTAACGTTGTTAGTACAGGGTTTATTTTGACTAGGGTTTTGATGGTTACAGCTATAATCTTCACTATGGCAGCCATCTTACTTTTTATAAAGTCAAGAATTAAATATAGTCGAAAATAAGATTAAGCTTTTTGGAAGCGAGGGCAAAGACTAATGGAAGAAGAGAAGAAAAAAGAAGAAGAAAAAAGAGAGCTCGAAGAGGAGGAAATTTTCGAAAAACCGGTTGGTCCTCTTGATATTGATAAAGAAGACGCCCTTGAAGAAGAAGTAGATGAAGAGTCAGAAAATCCTAAAGAGAAAAAACTTGAAGAAGAGCCGGAGAAGTTAGAAGAGGAAGAAAAACTGGAGAAGTTAGAAGAGACTATAAAAATAGAGACTCCAAAGCCGCCTAAAAAGGGCAGGAAGGGATTTAAATTCTATTTACTAATTTTTGTTGTTTTACTGCTAATTTTCGGTACAGGCACTGGTATTTATTTTTGGCAAAAATCTGTCGGTGATAAACAAAGATTAGAAAGCGATAAGCAGCTTCAGGAAATCCAAAACGAAATCAATTCCTTAAAAGGAGGAGATACTAAAAAGGAGACAAAAGAGAGCGAGACTGCTTCAAATGTCGTCTATGTAAATGCGAAGGAGGGATTAAGACTTCGAAAAGAAGCTTCACAGACAGCTGATATTTTGGAAACTATGCCCTATGGTACCAAGCTCGAGATCTTGGAGGAAAAAAGCGGTTGGATAAAAACGACTTATAATAGTAAAACCGGCTGGTGCATGAAGGAGTATACGCAAGCATCAAAACCGGCAGAACTAAACATCCGGGATGTTGATTTTAAGGGGCTTATTTATGATTATTTTATAAATGAGAAAAAACTTGCCAAAGAAATTGTTAATACCAGCTTTACTGTTGCGACTGAATTCGGGGATCTTACAGGTGATAAAAGAGAAGATGCTTTAGCAGTGGCTACCCAAAGCGGTACGGGTGTCTGTCAAACAACATTTGTCTATTCGTATAAAAATGGTTATATCCTAAATAGGCTTCTTGTGAAGGATCCGCCTACGACTTGCCACAATACTGTGAAACTTGTCGGAACGGATATTGTCGAAGACTACGCTGTATATAATCCAGGCGACGCTAATTGCTGCCCAACCGGAGGCAGAAAAAAAGATTATTATAAGTGGGATGGTGATGAATTTACCAAATATAAGGAGACGCCATATGCAGGATAAAAAAAAGAACTTGAGTTTAATAATTACAATCATTGTTTCCTTAATTTTAATCGCCGGAACAGGAGTTGGGGTCTACTTTTGGCAAAGGTCGGTAAACAGCAAACAGCAAACAGATAATAAAAAGCAAGTGGAGGCGCTGCAGAAACAGATTAATGAACTTAAGTCAAAGCCTACTATGGTAGCTGAAGAACCGGAAATAAAAGACAAATATACCGATAAAGAAGAAGTCCTTTTAGAAGCTTTAAGGAAAGCGAAAACAACTTATAACGGAGGTATTGCTACCGTTTTTGAATCAAATGTTACAATTAGCGATAAATGGGCTAAAGCCAGTCCTACTCCTTTTATTAAAGAGAATGAGGAATTAAAAGTTCCAGGGATGGGCGGCGTAACCTATGTCTTTGAAAAAGCAAATGGCGGATGGACATATATTGGCTCTTTAAATGAAGGCGGGCCGGATGAACAACTGAAAACCAGACTGTCGGATATCCCGGAAACCTTTATTACCCCAGAAGAAAGAATTAACCTGTAAAGGAGATAAGATGAAAAAAGCGTTAATTATAATTGGAGTTGTAGTATTAATCGCTGTTTTAGGCGGAGGGTTCTGGTGGTGGCAGAATTCAATAATTAGCAAACAGCAAACAGCAAACAGCAAACGGATTGAAGATTTAAGAAAAGAATTGGAAAGCCTGAAAAAAACGGCTAAACAAGAAACGAAAAATGAAGAAAAAGAGACTGTCACAACCAATGTCTTAGAAGATTGGCAGACTTATACAAATTCGACCTTTGGTTTCTCTCTTACTTTTCCGACTCCTTGGGAAGGCTATAAAGTTAAGGAAGCTCAGGGGAAGTACATCTATTTCGAGCTACCAACCACAGACCCGAATTTCACTGATACTAGTTCTACCCAGGACGCTGGATATGTTAGTATGTTTGCCATCTCTGTCTACACAAAGGCTGAATGGAATGCAATGACAGCGGAGGAAAGACAGATGGAAGGCGAAGTTATTACCGAGACTACTGACTACGTCTATTCTTGGGGGCAATCTCAATCAGGGTCTGATGACACGAGTGCAAGAAGAGCTGATTCTGAAAGTATTATTAAGACATTTAAATTAAAATAGGAGGAGATATGAAATTAAATCAAAAAGGAAGTACAGCTCTAGTAGTGACGATCATTGTCTCGGTGGTTTTAATTGCTGGGACGGGGTTGGGAATTTACTATTGGCAAAGATCGGTTAACAATAAACTTGAAACAGAAAACAAAAAACAAATTGAGGGCTTGCAGAAACAGATTGAAGAATTACAGAAAGGCCAGAGTAATGCAGGTATAACAAGTAACTCTTCTACTACGGTTGCTAATGACGAAACGGCAAATTGGAAAACTTATACAGATACAAAAAATGGTTTTAGCTTTAAATATCCTGCATCAGGCTATACCTTAACAGAAGGAGCTTATACTAGAGGGATATTATTTACTTTTAACCTTAATGAAGATAAATATCGAAATTCATACGAATATCCGGGAAAACTTACAATTTCAGGATATGTTAAGGCATCTTCAATTAGATTAGATAATTGGATAACAACGACCGATGCTGTCGGGCTTAACTATATTAATGGATCTTTAAAATCAGCGGAAGTCGGACAAAATGATGGCTATAGTTTTTCACAAGCAGGCATGTTTGGTTACACGGCTTATGCTGCCGCTAAGGGTGATAATGCGTTTATTATTAGCACTATAAATTCGCAGGATCCCACATTTGTAAAAATTTTATCTACATTTAAACTTCTTTAAAAAGTAAATAATCCTTAAGGAGAAAAATATGAAAAAAGCGTTAATTGTCATAGGAATTCTGATATTAATCGTAAGTACCAGCGGAGGGGTTTACTACTGGCAGAGGTCAGTAAATAGTAAACAGAAAGCAGAGAACAAGAGACAGCAAGAAGATCTCCAAAAAAAGTTAAGCGATGCCCAAAAAGAGATCGTTAACATAAATAACAAACTTGTTTCTAAAGAGGAAGAGATCTCTAATCTGAGTGGGCAAATTGCAAAGACACAGGTACAAGCGGCAAATGAGGAAGAAGCGAACAAAGTTTTAAAATCATTTCTTGATGCAAAGAAGGGTAAAAATTACACTTTAGCCAGGTCATATATGGCCTCTAAAATAATTAAATATTCTTATAATGATCAAGTTACTTACTGGGAAGAGGATGCATTAAGAACTGAGATAGAGGGGGGGTTGGTTAGTTATTCAATAAAAGAAGCTGGAGTCTTTCCAACCGAAACAACTTATAAAATTACTATAAGAGAGCAACATGTATCTGAATCACTCGATGGTGGTTTGCCTTTTTCTTATAATCTAGACATACCGATTACTTTGGCTATTAACGGGGATGATTGGGTTATTAGTGCCTATCAAATCCCTCAGGGCTTAGGGAAACCAGCTATTTATCTTTATCCTGAAAAAACCACTAAAGTTTCGGTCAAAGTTAACCCTGATGGAGGCATAACCTATTCGGATCCAGCTTATGGCGATGGCTGGGAAACAGTAGCAAGCCCGGACGGCAGTCTTCAGGTTGCCGGCAAGACATATCCTTATCTTTTTTGGGAAGGAAATTCATTTGAGGTAAATATTCCTAAAGAGGGTTTTGTGGTAAGGAGAGACAATGTTAGCAGTTTTCTAGATGAAAAATTGTCTTATTTGGGATTAAACACAAAAGAAATTGGCGACTTCAAGGAGTTCTGGCTTCCTAGAATGGGGGAAAAGCCTTATTACTTCATCAATTTCATTCCTCAGAAAGAGATTGATAAGATAGCGCCGATAGATATTAATCCGAACCCAGATACAATTATTAGGGTGCTTATGTATT
Source organism: Patescibacteria group bacterium (assembly GCA_023473595.1). Lineage (GTDB taxonomy): Bacteria > Patescibacteriota > CPR2 > UBA1875 > JAMCYV01 > JAMCYV01. The sequence goes on from JAMCYV010000009.1 coordinate 7,339, forward strand.
ATAAAGGATTGGAAAACCCAATAAACGTACAGGAGCAGCAATTGGTTTCAAGAGCAAGAGAAGGATTTACGGCAGTAGAATGGGGCGGAATATTTGGCAATTAAAGAAGGAGGGTAAATGGCAGGAGAGAAAAATATATTATGGTTTAAAGAAGTTGGGAAAGATGATACGGCGATAGTTGGTGGCAAAGGGGCGAACTTAGGCGAAATGTTTAACACTGGTCTTCCAGTCCCAAACGGCTACATTGTAACTGCCCAGGCTTACTTTAAGTTCCTAGAAGAATCAGGGCTTAAGGAAAAAATTGAAGCAGTCCTAAAGGACTTCGACGCTGAAGATTCCAAAGATTTGCAGGATCGGGCCCAAAAATGCCAGGATCTAATAGCAAATGCTGAAATGCCAAAAGATCTTAAAAAAGAGATTATCGAAAATTACCAGACTTTGAAGTCCGTCACCAAATCTGACAAACTGTTTGTCGCTGTTAGAAGCTCGGCGACAGCCGAAGACTTAGCTGATGCTTCTTTTGCCGGCCAGCAGGCCACTTATTTAAACGTTATCGGTGATGAAGAAGTGGTAAAAGCGGTTCAAAAATGTTGGGCGTCTCTTTTTGAAGCTCGGGCGATCTATTATAGAAACGACAAAGGTTTTGGACAATTGGAAGTTGGGATTGCTGTTCCTATCCAAAAAATGGTTGATAGCGAAAAGGCGGGCGTGATGTTTACTATCGACCCGACAAACAATGATTTAACCAAAATTTCCATCGAAGCTGCCTATGGGCTGGGTGAAGTTGTTGTCCTAGGAGCCCAGACCCCGGATCGGTATTTAGTTGATAAAAAATCTTTAGAAATCCTTGACAAAGAGATAAACAAGCAAACTTGGAAACTGACTCGAGAATCGGGAAGCTCTGATACTGATGACTTATCAAATTTAGAAAAGGAAAGTATTCCGGTGCCCGAAGCCGACCAAGAAAAGCAAAAATTAAATGACGCCGAGATTAAAGAACTAGCCAAGATAGCGGTAAAAATAGAGGAACATTATGGGAAACCTCAAGATACCGAATGGGGAATCGAAAAAGGGAAGATCTATATGCTGCAATCGAGACCAGTAACGACACTTGGAGATTCAGTAGCAAGTAGTGAGGTAGCAAGCAAGGGTACTAAGAATCCGGTCATTCTGGCGACCGAAGGAAGTCCAGAATCAAAAGATTCCGGACGAGCCGGAATGACAAATAAAGGCGAAGCTAACGTTTTGCTTAAAGGCGGAGCGGCTAGCGTCGGTTCAGCTTCAGGGACGGTTAAGATAATTCATTCTCCAAAAGAGATCGATAAAATCTTAGGAGGTGATGTCTTGGTCACCGAGATGACGACCCCCGATTTTGTTCCGGCGATGAAACGGGCAGTTGCCATTATTACCGATCTTGGCGGGAGGACCTGCCATGCGGCGATCGTTTCAAGAGAACTTGGAATCCCCTGTGTTGTTGGTACCCAGACAGCGACTAAGGATTTAAAAAATGGACAAGTTGTTACGGTCGATGGCGGAAACGGCGTTGTCTATAAAGGAAAAGTCGCATCAGAAAACAGTAAACAGCAAACAGAAAACAGTGGAAGCAATAAAGTTAGCACTGGCGAAGCGGCGCCGGTAACAGCGACAAAAATTTATGTTATCTTGGGCGAACCGGAGCTAGCCGAGAAGATTTCCAAGATGAATGTTGATGGAGTTGGGCTCTTAAGGGCAGAATTTATTATCGCCAATATGGGAAAGCACCCGAGGGCCTTTATAAAGGAAGGCAAAAGCCAAGAATTTGTTGATAAATTAGCTGCCGACATGGAAATCTTTGCGGATTCTTTCGACCCTCGGCCAGTTGTCTACAGAGCGACGGACTTTAAAACAAACGAATATCGAAACTTGGAAGGCGGGGCCGAGTTTGAACCGAACGAAGAGAATCCGATGATCGGTTACAGAGGCTGTTTCCGCTACATTAAAGAACCCGATCTTTATAATCTGGAGCTTGAAGCAATTAAAAAAGTCAGGAAAAACTATAAAAATCTTCATCTTATGATTCCATTTGTGAGAACGGTTGAAGAGTTTGCCGAAGTCAAGAGACTTACCGAGGAATCCGGTCTCTTAAAAGACAAGGAATTCAAATTCTGGATTATGGTGGAGGTTCCAAGCGCTTACTTCTTAATTGAGAAATACTGCCAGATGGGGATCGATGGCATTTCAATCGGTTCTAATGATTTGACCCAACTTGTTTTGGGCTTAGATAGAGACAATCAAGGTTTGGCAGAGCTTTTCGATGAGAGAAACGAGGCTGTCCAAGAATCAATTAAGCATGTCATCGAAGTTTGCCGAAAGTATAATGTGACCACTTCGATCTGTGGCCAAGCTCCAAGCGTCTATCCGGAAGTCTCTGAAATGCTGGTCTCCTACGGCATAAATTCCATCTCTGTTTCTCCTGATATGATTGATACTACTAGAAAGCTAGTTGCCGGCGTCGAAGAAAAATTACTCCTAAAAGAACTAGCCGAAGTCAAAACCGAGCTTAAAGATGTCGAAGAAAGGCTGGATAGGCAAGAAAGCTCTGGTTAAAAAACTGGAAATTTACTAAAATAATAGTATGAAATGTCCTAATTGTGGAGAGGAAGCGGTAAATATAAACGGCCGGCAGATTTGTTTGGACTGTGGGATTGAAGTTGCCGTCTCTGATCCTAGTGCAAACACAACAGTAGAAACTGAACCAGCAGATGAAGTCACAGTCCAAACTCCGGCTGGCGAAAATCTCCCAGTAATGCCTAACCAGGTAGAGACGAATGCAAATGAACCTAAGACGGCTGAAATGTTAAGCGATAATCAAACTGAACCTCAAGAAACGATACCAGGAGTCTCTAAAGAAACAACCTCTCCTTCCGCAGAAGAATCTGAAAAGCCGCTAACAAATATTGCTCCAGAAGAGGAGGCAAGTTCCGAACCAACAATAGCCGATATAGCTAGCGATAGCGAAACCGAAGAAACAGTTCCTAACGAGACAACAGAGCCTTTGCCTGAAAATCAAGATAAATTTGACCCTAGCCAGATTTTTGAAGCTCCAGATAGCGAAAGTCCTTCAGTTGATGAATCCTCTGCCGGTTCAGAAAACCCGATTTTTAATCAGTCGGTTAGTGAAGAAACTCCCACTGAAACTTCTGTCCAAAATCCTGAACCACTCGAGTCTTTTAATGCAACGCAGCCAGAAACTCAAGCCCCAGCTTCCGGTCCTTTTGTTGACAATATTGTTCCTACAGACGGCTTAAATCAGATTTTAGATAATCCCGTTGAGACTAGTCATGTAGGGGCAGATATCGGCATTTCAAGCGACATTGAAGTTTTGCCGGCTCGAAGGATCTCTAGAGGATCTATATTTAAGCTAATTATTTTCACAATTATTTTATTTTTGGTTTTGCTTACTTTCCTGATCATCTATTTTAAATTTGATAGCATAAAGAAGCTGGTTTATCCTCGAGTGCAGATGGAAAATACGAACGAAGAGCCAGTTAAAATAATCGAATGACTAGAATTAAAGAAATTTTGGCGGAGGAAATTCTAGACTCTAGAGGAAACCCGACCATTAAATGCGAAGTTGTTTTGGAAGATGGTTCAAAGGGTATTGCTTCAGTCCCTTCAGGCGCCTCAACTGGCAGCCATGAAGCCTTAGAACTTCGCGATGGTGGCGACCGCTATTTCGGCATGGGAGTTTTAAAAGCTGTCGAGAATGTTAATACTGTTATTTCAAAGAGTTTAAAAGGAGCTGATTCTTTAAATCAGAAAAAGATTGATAAAATAATGATTGATTTGGACGGTACAGCTAATAAATCCAAACTTGGGGCAAATGCGATTCTCTCTGTCTCTTTGGCTGTTTCTCGGGCAGCGTCATCATTTCTTAAAATTCCCTTATACCATTACCTTAGGGTTTTATATGAATCGGAGGGCATCTGGCAAGATAATCTCTTGGAATTTTCAAATTACGAAAAAGTTGTTCCTTTTATGAACGTTTTAAATGGGGGCAAGCATGCTGAAAACAATATTGATATCCAAGAAACGATGATTGTCCCCCAGGGGGAAACGTTTGCAAAATCCTTAGAGATAGGGACAGAGGTTTATCATTCCTTAAAAGAGATTCTTTTGGAAGCAGGTTTGAGTACTACTGTTGGGGATGAAGGGGGCTTTGCTCCGAACTTGAAATCAAATGAAGAGGCTTTAGAATTTCTGGTAAGAGCAATTGAAAAAGCAGGCTACAAACCAGGACGAGATGTCAAGCTGGCTATGGATGTTGCCGCTTCAGTTCTTTATCACACAGAAGACGGCGGTAAATATATTCTGAAACTGGACAATGCCATTCTTCAGTCCAAACAGCTTATCGGCCTTTACCAAGATTGGCTTTTGAAATACCCTTTAATATCAATCGAGGATCCTTTGGACGAAGACGATTTCGAAAGCTGGAAGGATTTGACTTCAAAGTTAGGCGATAAAGTCCAGCTTATTGGCGATGATTTTTTCGCTACTAATCCTGAAAGGATTAAAAAAGGGATTAAAGAAAAGGCGGCAAATTCGGTTCTTATCAAAGTTAACCAGATTGGGACTCTCTCGGAGGCCTTTGAAGCGATTAAAATTGCCAAGTCTAACGATTATAAAATAATGGTTTCTCATAGAAGCGGGGAAACAGATGACGCCTTTATTGCCGATCTTGCAGTCGCTGTCTCAGCCGGGCAGATCAAGGCGGGAGCTCCGGCAAGAAGCGAAAGGGTCACTAAATACAACAGGCTTTTGGAGATAGAAGAAGAAATAAAATCAGCAGCCGGTAGTTAGTAGTAAGTAACAAGAAGTTCTGTCATTCCGACCAGAGTAGAGGAATCTAAAAAAGAGATCTCCCTGCCTGCGGCAGGCAGGTCGGCTCCACTCGAGATGACAATTTAAGAAGTAATTATATGAAAAAGGTTTTGTTTGTTATAATTGACGGCTTAGGTGATCGACCGATAAAGGAACTTGGCGGGAAGACTCCCTTAGAAGCAGCCAAGACTCCTAGTATGGACTATTTGGCAAAAAGGGGAATTTGTGGGCTTCAAAAGATGCTTCCGGATGGGGTATATCCTACTTCTGAAGAGTGTCATTTGGCGCTTTTTGGATATGATTATCTTAAAGATTATCCAGGGAGAGGGGTTCTTGAGGCTCTCGGTGCCGGGATCTCTTTGGACAAAAATGATGTTGCTTTTAGAATCGACATCGGAACAGTTGATGAGAACTTTGTTTTAATTGATCCTCATGCTGGCGGGGTTGATTCAATAAAAGAGCTTACTGATTCTTTGGAGGGAATTAAAATCGGGGGGATAAAATTTGATATTTATCCGACTTTGCAGCATAGAGGAGTCCTTGTTATAAGGAGTCCGCATAAGCTTTCATTAAATTTTGACTATCATTCATCAGAAGTTTCTGATACTGATCCTCATAAGGCCGGGCCGCACCGAAAATATGTCGAAGTCTTAAAACCTAGGCCGCTAGATGGTTCTGAAGAGGCTGCTTTCATTGCTCGCATCTTAGAAAAATACCAGGAAAAAACCGCCAAAATCTTGAAGAATCACCCCTTTAATGAAAAAAGAATTAAAGAAGGGAAGATGCCTTGCAATTATGTTTTAACTCGAGGCGCCGGAGAGCTTAAGGAGATTCCTTCATTTAAAGAAAAATGGGGTCTTAAAGCTGGTGCTGTTGCCGGAGCCCCGCTTTACAAAGGAATTGCAAAATATTTAGGAATGCATCTTGTCGAAGACCCTAGTTTTAACGGCCGAGTTGATACCAATTTAGATGGTAAAGTTAAAACAGTTCTAAGTATGTTAAATCCTGATTACAGACTACGGGCTGCAGTCTACAGTTTCATTTATCTCCATATTAAAGGCGCTGATTCTCTTGCTGAGGATTTTGGCGATTATAAAAAAAAGAAAGAGTTCATCGAAAAAATTGATAAAAATTTTGAGCCGTTTTTAAAACTGAAGGATACAGTTATTATGATTACCGGCGACCATACTACTGCTTGCGGAGTAAAAGACCATGTTGAAGATCCGGTACCTTTCCTAATTTACGATAAGTTGCATAAAGATAGTGTTCAAAAATTCGGAGAAAGAGCCTGTGAAAAGGGTTCCCTAGGACTTGTAAGAGGTACTGATTTGATCAAGAAAGTAATGAGTTTAAGGTAAAAATGCTGGAAATTAAATTGGCATTTTAAGAAAATTCTATAAATTCTTTGTCATCCCTGGCTTGACCAGGGATCTTAAGACAAAAAATGAAGACCTATTATGTATATATTATGGCAAGTAAGAAAGATGGTATTCTTTACATCGGAGTTACAGACAACTTAATAAGACGTGTTTTTGAACATAAGGAAGGACTTATACAAGGATTCACCAAGAAATATTGGGCTAAGAAATTAGTTTATTTTGAAGAGACATCAGACATCAAATCTGCTATATCAAGAGAAAAACGAATTAAAAAGTGGAAAAGAGATTGGAAAAAAGAACTGATTGAAAAAGATAATCCAAATTGGGATGATTTATATTCTAGTTTAATTTAAGATTCCTGCTTTCGCAGGAATGACAGAAGGAAGTTTTATGAAAAAAGAAGACTTGATATTACTAGTTCAAGAAATTGTTAAAAAAGTTACTAATCTTAAAGACAAACATACTGATCAAAAAAATGTGCCTGTACATTATGTCGCTATTTTTTCGCAGAATCAGGAAGAATATGATTCTCTATTAAAAACTGCTCAACAAATGGGCAGTCTTTTGAAGGAGACGCCGACCGGTCCTTTGTTTCAAGTTGAACCAATTGATACTATTAGCGGACCCCTTAGGATTGTTAAAATTAGGATTCCTGATCCAACTAGGCCGGAAAAAGGCGATGCTGATTTTGCTGCCAAAGACTATCAAAAGCTAAAGGATGTTTGTCTTTCTAAACCGGGTTTTGAATTAATTGAGAGAGAAACTTTTGAAATGATTGAACTCATGGATAAAAGCTTTGATGTCCGGATCTACTTTTCTAACCCGCCTGTTGAAAAACAGTATAGACTCGCTTGAATTAAGCGGTTAAGTTATAATAAGTTTAATGCTAAAAAAGCTTTTTAAAAAAAAATTTGATGTGATCGTTATCGGCGGGGCAACGAGAGATTTTTTCTTTGAGACAAATGCCGGCAAAATTATCAAGGATAAAACAGTAGAGAGCGGTAAGCTCTTAGCATTCGAATACGAAGCAAAAGTCGTTCCTGATAATGTTCATTTTGCCTACGGCGGCGGAGCAATTAATGTCTCATCAGCATTCGCCCGCCTTGGTCTAAGAACGGCTGCTCTTGTTAATATCGGCAAAGAAGGTACCGGAGATTTGGTTTTACAAAAACTTAAGGAAGAAGGGGTTAATACTTCGCTCGTTACTCGAGACCCCGAGTTCCACACTGCGCTTTCAGTGATTATTTCCCAAAAGAGCGATCACACAACTTTTACCTACAGAGGAGCAAACAACTACCTTAAGATTAAAAATTGGGCTAAATTAAAAAGCACTGGTTGGATTTACATAAGTTCTTTGAGCGGAGAAAGCGAGGAGATTTTAAAGAAAATGCCAGAGTTTCTAAAAAAAACCGGTATAAAACTTGCTTGGAACCCAGGATTTAAGCAATTGGAAAAAGGTTACAGTTTTATGAAAGATGTTCTTAAGGTAACGGAAGTTTTAATCCTTAATAAAGCTGAAGCTAAACAGCTTATCGAAAGCAGAGGAAAATCCTTGAAAGATTTAGCAGACAACGAAGAAATTTTAAAAAGTCTTAAAGAGACGGGGCCTAAGATTATTGTTGTTACTGACGCTGGCAATGGCAGCTTTGCTTTTGATAACAATAAAAAATATTATGTGAAAAGCGTCGCTAGCTCTATAAAAGAGACAACAGGCGCTGGAGATGCTTACGGCTCCACTTTTGTCGCTTCCCTTATTAAAGGTTTCCAGGTTCAAGAAGCGATGGATTTGGCTTCTAAAAATGCTGCTTCAGTAATCTCCAAAACAGGCGGTGCCCAGGAAGGGCTTCTAACAGGGAAAGAGTTATTTAAGAAAGAAAATGCTAAATCGCCGATTTTTTAAAAAAAGAAGATATCCTTTAAGTCAAAATAAAAAACTGATTCGCTATTTTACTCTCTTTTTGGTTGTCTTTATTCCTCTTTTTTTAGGATATTCTAGTCTTAAAAACCTCTGGTTTAAAAAGGGAGATCTTGAGAAAAAAACTGTCGATACCGGTGATAGACCTCTTGAAAAAAGCCTTAATGTTATTGTGAAAGCTGATGGCGGGTTAAATTTCAGGAAAGAAGCTGACAAAGATTCAGAAAAAATCGGTGAAATCCCGGATGGGACCAAACTTGCAGTCAAAAAGGAACTTAACGGTTGGTATCAGGTTGAATTTAACGGCAAGGAAGGCTGGATCTCCAAGGAATTCACAATTATAGAAGAAGCGGCACCAAAAGACGAAGCGACCAAAGATTGGCCGGAATTTAATGGGGCAGGTTATGGGTTTAGAATCCAGTATCCTTTGAGTTGGAGCTATCAGGACTATGGGGCAACGCCGGATGGCGAAGCTTCTGTCGCTTTCTCTTTCAGCAAGCTTCCGGCAAAATTGCCACCCGGCAGCGTCTTTTTCGCTCCAATTGAAATCAAAATTTCGCCAAAGCCTCAAGCGATCTTAGAAGACCCCTATAAAAAACTTGTAACCAAAACAGTTTCAGAAGTTGTAATTTCTGGCTTAAAAGGTGTAAAATATTTGTATATTGATAATACTGACCAGACAGAGAAGACAAAGATCTTTCTGACCGTTGGCGCAAAATCATTTGTTTTTTCTGAAAACGGCGGTTATCAGACGGAACTAGACCAAATGTTAAAAACATATAAATCAATCTGATGCCTAACGAAAATAATGACCAAAATTTAGATCCTAATCAGGCGCCAAGTAGCAGTCCGAATATTGATTTATCTAATCCGGCTTTTGAAGCACCAATCCAACCGGAATCTTCCGAGGAACTTTCTTCTATAAAACCTAATCCTGCTCCAGATAATTCTTATGAAAATAGCCAATTTAAGGAGCCGGAGATAAAAAATGCCGCAGATGGGATTTCACAGCCTACCCCTGATCAGAATTACTTTAACCAGTCGGCTACTCCTGATGCTTCTTACAATGAAATGCAATACACCAGGGAGAGCGAGGAGAAGTTTAACCCTAAGCTTCTTCTCATTATTGTTGGGATAGTTTTTCTAGTTTTGCTTTTGGGCGGAGGAACGATATTCCTCCTTTCTAGAAGAAGTGCAACTCCGGCTGAGACTGAATCTCAAGCTACAGAAGAAAAAACGGTAGAAACGCCTAAAGAAGAGACTAAAGAGGAAACGCCGGCAGTCACACCTGAAACTACTACACAGACACCGACTTCTGTCCAAGAAGTGCCGATTGAAGTCCCAACTCCAGCGGTAACTCCAGACGAAGGCAGCGGATAAAACAGTCGCTAGTAATCAGTAGCGCAGTAGCAAGGTTATTATTCATAAAAGTCATTCTGGCTTGACCAGAATCTAGTCTAAGAATTACAATCATGAAGAAAAGACTTGATGTCTTAGTTTATGAAAAAGGTTTTGCAAAAAGCCGCGAGGAATCCCAGAGACTTATTATGGCTGGACTTGTTTCTCTTAAGGGGCGAAAACTAGATAAATCTGGCATGATGATTGAAGAGACTGAGCCGATCGAGGTCGAAAAACTTTTTCCCTACGTCTCGAGAGGCGCTTTAAAGATCGAAAAAGCCTATGAGGAATTTAAGCTAGATTTTAAAGATAAGATTGTTTGTGATATTGGAGCTTCGACAGGAGGCTTCACCGATTTTGCCTTACAACATGATGCTAAAAAATCGTATGCCATCGATGTTGGTTGGGGGCAACTTGATGAGAAACTTCGCAAAGATCTCCGAGTGGTTGTTATGGAAAAGACAAATATTAAAAATGTTCAAAGTTTGCCGGAATCAATTGATATTTTTACGATTGATGTCTCCTTTATTTCTTTGAAGCAAGTTTTGCCAAAAGTTAGGGAATTAGCAAAAATTAGTTCGCAAGTTATTGCCTTAATAAAGCCACAATTTGAGGTCGGGAAAGAAATCGCCGATCGCTATAAAGGCGTTATTAAAGACGAAAAAATCCGAGAGGAAGTTGTTCAAGATATTAAGAATTTTGCCGAAGAATTGGATTTTAAAGTAAAAGGTGTCACTGAATCTCCGATTTTAGGAGCCAAAGGAAACAAGGAATTTCTTATCCACTTGTTCTTCTAAAAAGCTTATGTTACCATTTTTTTATCGGTAGAAAAGCTTTCTGAATGCTTTTTGTGAAAGGGGGTACCGATGGGTAACACTCTTGCTGCTAGTATTCCGTGCTCGCCGACCAGCTTAGAGATAGCACGGGTTATAGCTATGCCTGATTCCTATCTAAGGATTGCCGGCGAGGCAGCAGCCGAAGCGGACATAGGGGGCGATAGTCCCTTAGGCAAGATAATAAACTTGCCAACGAAAGTATGCATCGACCGTCCGGAACTATGAACAGATGGGTCGTGCTGGTTCGGCACTCGATGCAACAAGAATTGCGGGCGAAGAAGAGGAGATAGAAATGACAATTAACCGTCCGCAAGAACGGCCCGGTGGCAAACTCGCAAATGCGAATTTACAAAGCCACCGGGTTAACTCTACACTAGTTATTAAACTTAAAAATCATAACATCACCGTCTTCGACGACATAGTCTTTCCCTTCAAGACGGATTTTGCCGAGCTCCCTGGCTTTTGCCCAGCCGCCGGATTCAACTAAATCTTCCCAGTTTATACAATCGGCTTTGATAAAGCCTTTCTCGAAATCAGTATGGATGACGCCGGCAGCTTCTGGGGCTTTGGCACCCACAGGTATTGTCCAAGCTTTGGCCTCCTTTTCGCCGGCCGTAAAATAAGTTTGGAGTCCCAAAAGCTTGTAAGATTCTCTGATCAGGGCATGAAGCCCCGGCTCTTCCTGTCCGATCTCTTTTAAATATTCTTTAACTTCTTCTTCTGGGAGATCAGAGAGTTCAGATTCAATCTTGGCGCTGATTTTAAGAGAGGTTGGGAAATTATTGTTCGAGCTTGTCGAGAACTCTTTTACTTCTCGATTCGCCTTTGGCTCACTCGAAGAATAGATTGGAAGGTTTTCTGTCAAATGGTTTTCATCAACATTCAAGACATATATGTGAGGTTTGGCGGTTAAAAGTTGGAAAGATTTCGAAGTCTCTTTTTCTTCCTTTTTTAATTCTAAGTCTCTTGCCGGCTCGCCTTTTTCCAGGGTCTCTTTAACTTTTTTGGCCAGCTCCAATTCATCTTTAACCTTAGGATTTCCTTTAGCCTCTTTTTCCAGCCGGCCAACCGTTTTTTCCATGGTCTCAAGGTCAGCTAAAATGAGCTCGGTTTTTATAGTTAAAATGTCGTTTTCAGGATCAATCTTGCCTTCAATATGGATAACATTAGTATCAGAAAAGTCGCGGATGACTTCAACGATAGCGTCACATTCTCTGATGTGGGCTAAAAATTTATTACCCAAGCCCTCACCTTTGTTAGCACCCTTGACTAGTCCGGCAATATCAACAAATTCCACCACTGCCGGAATAATTTTCTCCGTATTGACCGCTTTGGCGAGTTTTTCCAATCTCTCGTCGGGAACAGGAACAATCCCAATATTAGGGTCGATGGTACAGAAAGGGTAATTTTTAGCATCGACCTTGGATTTGGTGAGAGCATTAAATAATGTCGACTTTCCGACATTCGGAAGTCCAATAATCCCAATTGATAAGCTCATAGTATCTGATTATACCTTATTTTTAGGAAAAATTTAACCAAAACTTGCAGATTGTTTAAAGATAAAATCCTTGCTTGACAGAATAGAAATGTGATAATATTAAATCAGCATAAGAATAACGGAGCAAAAATTGGGTCTTTTTGGATCGAGTAAAGATTTTTTTGGATTGGACATTGGAAGTACTGCTGTTAGAATTGTCCAGTTGCAAGGAGGAGGGGCCAGACCTTCTTTGTTAGCTTATGGTTCTGCAACTATTCCTTTCGGAATGGCGGAAAGCGACGGCAAACTTGATATGCAGAATCTTGGCGAAATCATAAAAAAACTTTTAAATGAATCCAGGATTGCGACTAAAAATGTCGTGACTGCTCTTCCCGGATCAGCAGTCTTTACAGCAGTAGTCAAACTGCCGCTTATGAACCAAGGGGAGCTCGCTAAAGCAATCCGCTATCAGGCCGAACAAAATATTCCTTTAAAAATCAAGGATGTCAAAATTGATTGGCAGGTTTTAAGGACTGATCAGACTAAAAATCAGATGGTAGTTATGATTGTTGCTGCTCCTACCAGCAAGGTTGAAAGGATGATGTCGCTTCTTGAATATGCCGGCTTAGAAGTTGAAGCTCTTGAAACATCATCAATAGCAGTTTCGCGGTCTTTGGTTTCACCCAATGATCCGCTGGTTATGATAGTTGATATCGGCGGGACTTCAACGGAGCTTACGATTATTGAAAACGGGATTGTCTCTCATTGCCGAAGTTTGCCTTCTGCCGGTTATGCCTTAACGAGAGCTATTTCCCACAATTTGGGGCTAGACCAGAACCAGGCAGAACAGTTTAAGCGCAAATTTGGGCTGGCTCAAGACAAGCTTGAGGGTCAAGTCTACAAAACAATGCGTCCGATTTTAGCCAATATCGTGGATGAAATCCAAAGGTCAGCAAAATTCTACTTAGAAGAATTTGGCGGTAATGTCACCAAAGTTATTCTTACTGGCGGCTCTTCAAAGATTCCAGAGCTTGTCAGTTTCTTAAGTGCTAATTTAAATTTAGAAATCGAAGTCGGTAATCCTTGGGCAAGCGTCTCTTATCCAGCAAATTATCAAGATCAATTGCAAAAGAACGCTTATGAATTTGCCTTGGCCATCGGCCTTGCATCGAGGGAGAATTAAATGTTTAAGATAAACTTAGTACCAGAAGCAAAACAGCTGCAAAGAAAGATCCAAAGGGCCAATATTCTTTCTACTATTATTGCTGTCTGCCTGATCGGTGCTTTTCTTCTTTTTATTATTATTCTTTTAGGGTTTAGAGTTTCTAATGTTACGACCAATAATAGGCTCCTTAAAAATATTCGCTCAAACGAAAGCGAATTAGAAGATTACAAAAATCTTGAGCAGACGGTTATTTCTCTTGAAAACGGCCTAACAAGCATTAAAGAGATAACTAAAAATAGCGTTAAATGGAGTCTTTTCTTTACAGAGCTCGAAAAAGCAATTCCAGCGGATACGAAGTTTACAAAACTCGATATTCGCGATAATCAAATTAACGCTGATGTTGAAGGGACAAGCGTCGATTCGCTTGCCAGATTTGTCCAATCTTTTGGCGATTATAAGATAAAAGCCAACGGGGAAGAGAAAAACCTTTTTAAAAACATTGACACTACTGGATATACCAAGAGTGAAACAGGAAACGTTAAATTTACAGTCAAATTTGAGCTTATAAAGGAGGTTATGTGGCCATCGAATTAAAATCGAAAAATTATTTGTATGCGATTCTAGTAGTCTCCGGAAGCCTGCTTCTTATTATTATCTTAAGCTTTCTTATTGTTAAGCCTCTTTGGGAAAGCAATAGCAAAATAAAACAGGAAGTACTGGCCAATGAACAGAAACTTGCTTCTTTAGAAGATAGGCTGACTAAGCTAAAGAAATATAAGGAAAAGGAAGCCGAGCTTTTGAAAGAGAAAGAAAAAGTACTGGCTGTTTTGCCAGAAGATAAGGATATTCCAAGGCTTTTTGTTCAGTTTGAAAAAATGGTGGCTACGACTGGCGCTTCGGTAGTTTCGGCTGATACTACTACCGACAGTGCAGTAGCTTCTACGGGCCAAGTTCAGCAACAACAGGCTGTTCCGGGAGTAACCACTTACAATTACAACCTGAAAGTTAATTCTTCAACTTATGAAGCCATCAAAAATATTGTCTTAAATAGCGAGAGCGCTTTAAGGCTTATGAATATTAGCGGTTTTTCAATTAGCAAAAAAGAGGGCAGTTTCGATGTTATTTTCACTTTGAAATCTTATGCAAGGAGCCAACAATGAAATTAAAAGTTAAAGATATAATTACAGTTATTATTTCAATTATCCTTATCATAGGTTCCGGTTATTATATTTATAAGATGGTTTGGGGAGGAAAACCTTCCGAGGCTAAGAGCCAAGCAAGCGAAGTCCAGAAAGAGAATCCTCTCCCGGAGCAAATTGATTCCAAAACTTACGATCAGGTGAATAAATTAACCGACTATGGCAAGCCAACTTTAGAGAACTTGGGGAAAGTAGATCCTTTTACGCCGTAATAATAGAATTTAGAATTAAGAATAAAGTATTGTTAAGGTCTGATCTTTGACAAAGGGCCTAATTTTTTGGATTCTGATTGAACCAGAATGACATGTTAAAAAACCTGGCCTATTTAATTAATTACAGTCAGAGGCTGATCTACCTAAGGCGAGAACTATTTCTCTTTTTATTTGTCAATTTGACCTTCCCGTTCTCCGTAGTTCTGTTGTATTTAATAATAATTATTGTAAAAAACAACTTTTTCTTGTTTAGGAAATGATTGTAATGTTGTACTACGAAGGATGAATGATTTTTGAGTTTTGAATTAATTTTTATAGTATAATAAGCTAAGGAATTTTAAATCCTTTAGTCAATTTTCATTTTTTTCTCGTTTTTAATTTATTAAGAATGTTTGTAAAAGATCAAAATAAATTAGTAAAAGTCATATCCCAACTAAAGCTTGTAAGCCCTGAACAATTAGATAATGCCAGGATTGAAAATGCTAGATCAGGGAAGCCTTTGGAACAAGTTTTAGCGGACATGAATTTAATCAGCAAAGAAGATATAGTCAAAGCGCAGGCTATAAGTCTAGATGTCCCTTATATTGATTTAGGTTCTGAAAATGTCGACCAAAATATTTTAAAAAATATTACAAAGGAGCTTGCTGAAAAATTTATGGCGGTTCCTTTTGGGTTTTCCGGAGGGATGCTAAATGTTGCCATGGCCAATCCGAATAATGTTCAGGCAATCGACTTTATCGAAAAAAAGAGCGGTTTTAGAGTCAACCCTTATATGGCCTCTGAAGAAGGCATTAAATCTGTTGTTGAACAGTATCAGGACGCTACCGTTGAAGTCTCTGAAGCTTTAAAAAGCATTGATATTATTCCAACAGGAGCAGCTCCTAAAGTAGCTGGAGGGACTTCGGATATTGCCCAGGATGCACCGGTAACAAGGGCAGTTAATACCATTCTTGAATATGCCGTCAAAGCTCGGGCTTCCGATATCCATATAGAGCCTCGGGAGAAAAATATCAAAATAAGGTATCGAATTGACGGTGTTCTCCAGGATACTATGAATCTGCCGATTCATATTCATGCGGCGTTAGTTTCGCACATAAAAATTCTCTCAAATCTAAAAATCGACGAGCATCGGGTGCCTCAAGACGGCCGTTTCCAGGTCAACTTTGATAACCGTGAGATTGATGTCCGTGTCTCTATCTCGCCGATTGTTTTTGGAGAAAAGGTGGTGATGAGGCTTCTTGATAAGACAAGCGGTGTCATTACCCTGGAACAGCTTGGGGTGAGGGGTTCGGCTTACGAGATTATTGAGAAAGGCTCGAGAAAACCTCATGGCATGGTCCTTGCGACCGGACCGACGGGCAGCGGAAAATCGACCACTCTTTATGCTCTTCTTTCAAAAATGAACTCAGTTGCCGTTAATATTATTACCCTTGAAGATCCGGTCGAATATCACATCGAAGGGATAAATCAGATTCAGGTCAATGCCCAAGTCGGACTGACTTTTGCCTCCGGGCTTAGGTCGATTTTAAGGCAAGACCCCGATATAGTGATGGTGGGGGAGATTCGCGACCCAGAGACTGCCGGCCTAGCTGTCCAATCAGCTCTTACCGGCCATATTGTTCTTTCAACTTTGCATACCAACTCAGCGGCGGGAGTTTTGCCAAGACTTTTGGACATGGATATAGAACCTTACTTAATTGCTTCAACGGTTTCAACAGTTATTGGCCAGAGGCTAGTTAGAAAGATTTGTCCCAAATGCAAAGAAAGTTATATAGCTTCAGAAGCTCTAGCAATGGCAATAAAAAAAGTAGTTGGCGATCTTTTGCCTGATAAAGCTGGCGACTCAAAAGAACTTGGCTACCAAAATCTTCCTGCCAAAGATGCAACAGAGATTAATCTTTATCATGGGAAAGGATGCCCAGAATGCAATAACACCGGCTTCCAAGGGAGAATTGGTATTTTTGAAGTTTTCTTGATGGATACAGAAATTGAAAAGCTTTTGGTAAATAGAGCAACAACCTCTGAAATTCATAATCAAGCTGTAAAAAATGGAATGGTTACAATGCGCCAAGACGGTTTCTTAAAGGCTTTGGAAGGAACCACGACAATTGAGGAAGTAGTAAGATACGCTGCAGATTAAATAAAAAATCAAAACTCAAAATGCAAAACTCGAGATGCTATAAATTTAGTCTAGATATCATTGCTTTAGCTGATCTATTACCAAATAAAAGGAGTGCCCGGGTTATTTCTGATCAATTAATAAGGTCGGCTACTTCTATTGGTGCTAATTTAGTGGAAGCTAAAGCTTCTAGTTCTAGGCTTGAATTTAAAAAATTTAATGAAATAGCCTTAAAATCAGCTAATGAAAGTCAATATTGGCTATGTCTATTAAGGGATGCTAAGTTAATCGGCAAGGAAAGAATTGAATTATTATTAAAAGAAGCAATTGAAATTGCAAATATGTTAGCAAGCGGGGTTTTAAAACTAAAAGGTAAGTTATAAAGTTTTTAGTTATAGTTTTGACTTTTAACTTTTGAATTTTGAATTATTATGTTATCAATTAAGCAATTCTTTAGACGAATTTGGGTTTTTATTAAGCTGCATAAGATAAGTGTTCTAGCTGTTTCTGCCGCTTTAATAGTCAGTTTAAGTTATTTTTTGATTTTTTATCTTAGGGATAATAGTTTTATCATCCCATCCCTTAGTTTGAAAAAGAAAGTAGTGGCTGAAGAAAAGGTTAGAGCTCCACTTTCTGGAATATTTATTACTAAAGACAAGGCAAAAAAGCGTCCCTTAGCAATCGTCGTCGAAAATCATCCGGAGGCTAGGCCCCAGTCCGGCCTAGACAAAGCAAGCCTAGTTTTTGAGACCTACGCCGAAGGCGGAATTACCAGGCTTCTTGCAGTTTTTCAGGAAAACGAAGCTAATGAAATAGGTCCTGTTCGTTCGGCAAGAACGGCTTTCGACCATTGGGCGAATGAATTTAAAGCTGTTTACGGCCATGTCGGCGGCGGCGAAGCGGCCCTAAACCTGATAGACGAACTCCATCTTCTTGATCTAAACCAATTTTACAATGGAAACTCTTATTGGAGAGATGAAAGCCGCTATGCGCCCCATAACGTTTATACGACAACCGCTAAGATAAGAGCCGGCGGCCTAGCCAGAGGCTATAGCAAAGAAACAGATATAGAAAGCTTCAAATTCAAAGACGATCTCGAAAAGTCTAAGAGACCGGAAAGCTTTGAATTTACCGTTCCTTTTTCCGGGCCGACTTATAATATTAAGTACATCTATGACAAAGAAACCAACAGTTTCCTTAGATACTTAGCTGGTTCTCCTCACAGAGACAAAATTACCGGCAAGAATTTGAAAGCGAAAAATGTTATAGTAATGTATGCAGGGGTGCTTGAAGGCAGCGGAGGGACTGACACCCAGGTTCAAGTCGTAGGTTCCGGAGAAGCTGAGTTTTATATTGACGGTGAGAAGATTTTAGGAACTTGGGAAAAAGCTACCTCAGCAAGCCGAACCAAGTTTTTGGATGCAAACGGAGTGGAGATAGTGCTTAATGCCGGGACAACTTGGATAGAGGTTGAGAAAGAATAACTCAAAATTCAAAATTCAAAACTTAAAAATGCAATTCAAAACTAAAAAACGAATTAATAAAAAAATTAAAAAGTTTTAAGTTGTAGTTTTGACTTTTAAATTTTGGATTTTGAATTAAAAGCTCTAGGTTAATTTTAAGTATCAACTAGGGAGCTGTAATGTTATACTTGTAATATGAGATCCTTTACTTTAACCGAAGTCGAAAATAAGTTTGACATCCCGGTTAGACAACTTAGCTACCTAATTCGCAAACACATTATAGAGCCGATAGTAGAGGGTGGTAAGCTTCTCGTTTCTGAAGCTGAAATCAATAAATACTTAGCTCTTCCGGAGCTTGTTAGAAAAAAGCATACAATCTCTTACTTAAAGACTCTGGGGCCAGGAGTTATTACCGGCGTTTCTGATGATGATTGTTCCGGTGTCGCGACTTATTCAATGGTAGGATCTGCTTACGGCCTTAACTTTTCCTGGCTGGCTCTTTATCTTCTGCCAATGATGACGGCTGTTCAGGAGACAGTAGCAAGGATTGGAATTGTTACCGGCAAAGGGCTCTCGGGAGCAATCGGCAAACACTTCGGGCGCAAAGTACTTTACCCTTTGGTTGCTCTATTATTTATTGCAAATACTATAAATATCGGAGCCGATATTGGGGCGATGGTCGCTTCTCTTCAGCTTCTTGCTCCTTTCAATTTCTATTATGGAGCAATTCTTCTTACTTTGTTTATGATTGCCCTAGAAATTGGCTTTTCTTACCACCGCTATGCCAAAATCTTAAAATGGCTGACGTTGTCGCTTTTTGCCTATATTATTACCGGTTTTGTGATTAGGCCTGACTGGGGCATGGTCCTAAAAAGCATAGTTATTCCCCATTTTAGTCTAAATGCTGGGTTTTTCGCTGCTTTGGTGGCAGTGATGGGGACAACAATCTCTCCTTATCTTTTTTTCTGGCAGGCATCCGAAGAAGTCGAGGAAAAAAAGGACAAAGGGATTCTTTCAGAACATCATAAATTGGCTTTAGATAGGGAAATAAAAGAGATGAGGAAGGATACTTACACCGGAATGTCTCTTGCTAATTTAGTCTTTTTATTCATTGTTATTACAACCGCTTTTGCTTTGCATAATCACGGGATTTTAAATATTAACACGGCGGCGGAGGCGGCAGCAGCTCTTAAACCTTTGGCCGGGGATTTTGCGGCTCTTCTTTTTACTGTGGGCATTGTGGGTGTTGGTCTTTTAGCTGTTCCAGTCCTTGCCGGATCATCGGCTTATGCTATCGCCGAACTTTTCAAATGGAAAGAAGGACTCTCGGAAAAATATTCTAAAGCCAAGGGATTTTACGGCGTTATCATCTGGTCAATGGTTATCGGAATGATTATGAATTTTGCCGGTATTAATCCGATTAAAGCCCTCTATTACGCAGCTATTATAAACGGTATAGTTTCACCTGTTCTAATGTTTTTCATCTTTAAGTTAGGGAATGACAAAAAAGTTATGGGCAGTTTCAAAAGTCCCAGATGGGTTAATATCTGGGGGTATCTTGCTACCGGATTTATGGGAATTGCCGCTATTATCTTAATAGTCTTTTTAGTCTTTGACCTTTAGCTTATTTGCCTATCTACTAGAAAAAATTAACCTCTTCGGTTATTATTTTTTTATGAATTTTTCCTATGTTAGTAAAAGGAAATTAGTGGTTCTGGGGGCTCTTTTTCTTTTATCATTTTTCTTTTTTAGCTTTGAAAAAGCGAAAGCTTCATTTGACCACTTGGTCATTAATGAAATTCAGACCGGCGGGGCCTCGGCTAGCGACGAATTTGTAAGGATGTATAACCCCACTTCGGGCAATTTAGACATAAGCGGCTGGAAAATCCAATACAAATCGGCTACAGGGACCAGCTGGTATACAAAAGGAACCGTTCCTGTTGGAACAGTAATTAGCTCAAAGGCTTTTTTTCTTTTTGGAACCGCTAATATAGAAAATCCAGATAATCCAATGAACTCTGGTTTATCAGCCACCGGGGGACATATTCGGCTCATTAACGCAAATGTCCGATTAATCGATCTTGTTGGTTACGGAACAGCAGATTCAGCAGAAGGCGGAAGTCCTGCACCGGCGCCAAAAGCCAACCAGTCTATTAAGAGGAGAATTGACGGAGACGATACCGAGAACAATGCAAGCGATTTTATTATTAATTCTCCGGAGAATAGCAATGCGATTCCGATAATCCAAGAAAACGCTGATTTAGGCGGGGTTTATCTTAACGAGCTTATGCCAGATCCGGCAACCCCCAAAACCGACTTAAATGATGAATGGATCGAGCTTTTTAATTCTAACAACCATAGCGTTGATCTTTCGGGGGCAATTCTTAGAGATACCGTTGGAACTGTCCATGAATTTATAATTCCGAAAGGGACTGAAGTCGGGCCAGGCGGATATGCGGTTTTTTACTCCAGCGCAACCGATATTTCTCTGAATAATGACGGCGATATGATCGAATTTCTTGATAAATCAAGAAATATAATCGATAAAACCCCGAACTACGGCAAAGCTAAAACAGGCCTTTCATATGCTCTTTTTGAAGAAGGCTGGGACTGGACTAGAAACCCTTCGCCGATGGCTGAAAATTCCTTTCTATCTGCAGAAGAAGAGACGACCAAGGCCTCAAAAGAAAAAAAATCAGCCGAAAAGGCGGAAAAAAAGACGATATCAAAGAAGACTGTCAAGCCCTCGAAAACCAGCACAGGAGTTAAAGGATCGCAGAAAGGAAAAGATAGCGCTCAAAATGAAAATCTGCCCTTAATAAGTAACAGTTCGAATCTATTAAGCAAGAACCTAGGTTTTTTCTTAATCTTTATTGGAGCCATTTTGGGAATTAACTACCTTATTTTTAGGGAAAAAATCTATGAATTTTATCACAAAAAGCTCGGAAGAAACAATTAGGCTAGGCCTTAAAATAGGCGAAAATCTTGAACCAGGCATGGTTGTGGCTCTGGAAGGAGACTTAGGCGGCGGAAAGACTACTTTCGCCAAAGGACTTGCCATTGGGTTAGGCATTAAAGATAATATTTTGAGCCCCTCTTTTACTTTGGAAAAAGTCTATCACTGTAATAGGAAAATTAAGAATTTTTACCACTTTGATTTTTATCGGATAGATAATCCTCTAGATCAGGTAGGTTTTGAATTAGAAGAAGCTTTGGCTGATAAAGAAGGCATTGTAGTAATTGAGTGGGCTGAAAAAATAGAAAGAGAGCTTCCGGTAGAGAAGCTGATTGTTAGATTTAGATTTATCAGTGAAAGTGAAAGAGAGATTGAATTTCAAGGAAGCGGCGACAAGTACAATAAATTAATTACTAATTTAAAAATAACTAATGATTAATAAAATAATAAATATAAAAAATTATACTAAAATTATTCTTCGACCGAAGTGGAGAAGTACCTTAATGTATGATAATCAATATGTAGTTCTCGACTCCGCTCGAACAATAAAAGCACCTGTTTTATAAAGGATTCAAAAATTAAAAATTAGTTATTTCATCTTTTATTAGTCATTTATTAATATGTTTCTTCTTATCGATACTTCATCAAAACTGGCCCAAGTGGCTTTAGCAAACCAAGAGAAAATTATAAATTCTTTGAAATGGGATGCCAGAGGCGTTCTCTCTAAAGAGCTTCTGAAAAAAATTGATGAGCTTTTTAAAAAAACTAAAATTAGCCCAAAAGATTTAAATGGTCTCATTGTGTATTCAGGCCCCGGCTCTTATACCGGGCTTAGGATTGGAGTTACGATGGTGAACAGCTTTGCATATTCTTTAAAAATTCCGATTGCCGGTATTAAGGGTCCAAAACCAGGGGCAAAGAAAATTGATATCCAAAAACTTGAAGCCATTAATTTAAACGTTTTGCTTAAAAAAGGCTTAAAAATCTTTGTATCTGGTGGAGGTGAGATAATTGTATCCCCTTTTTATGGGAAAGAACCGAATGTCGGCAGCCATAGCTAGAAATCCCTTTCTATTGACATTAAAAAAGGATATTAGCTATGATAATAATAGAAATTTTTTACGGAGGGAAAAGTGATAGAAAAAATAAATTTAAAGTTTCCAAGTTTTAGAAACCCCTTGGTCCTTGTTGGTTTCCTAGTTATAGGGCTTTTTGCAGTCGGATATCTAGCTTTTCAATCGTCAAATTTTAACTTAGCAGCTAGAGTAAACAGCCGAAATATTTTAAAAGCTGATTACGAAACAAGGATGAATTCACAGCAAAAATACGAAAAAGAATATCAGAAAGCTAATTTTGATAATGAAGATGGTAAAAAGAAACTTTTAGCGCTTAAAAAGCAAATTCTCGATCAAATGATAGAAGAGGAAATCATCATAGAAGAAGCTAAAAAACGGGGAATTTCAGTTACAGATAGTGATCTTAATGCCGAATATGGTAATATGGCCAAAGCGAACGGCGGGGAAGACAAATTAAATACTTTGATTTCAAATTATTACGGCTATAACAAAGAGCAGTTTATGAGATTTAGTGTAACCTCTAAAGTTTGGAGGCAAAAACTCCAACAGGAAATATTGGCTTCAGATGACATTTTGAAGGAAGCAAGGATTAAAGCAGATGAGCTTGCCCAAAAAATAAAAGATGGCGCTAAATTCGAAGAAATAGCCCAGAAAAACAGCCAGGATGCTGGATCAGCTGCCAGGGGCGGTGATTTAGGCTTGATCGAAAAAGGTAAAATGGTGGTAGAATTTGAGAAAGTTGCCTTTGAACTTAGGGCCGGAGAAGTTTCACAAGTCTTTAAGACGGTTTACGGTTATCATATTGTTAAGAAATTAGAAGCCGACAAAGACGGCAAGGCTCATGTTGCCCAGATCCTTATTAAGACTCAGTCTTTTTCCGAATGGCTGGCTGAAAAAGTTAAAGGCGCTAAGGTAGAAACTTTCGTGAAATTTTAAATCATTATGCTTTTGACTTAAATAACTCCTATTCGTTAGGAGTTATTTTTATAAACTTTTATGCTATTGACTCCTAAATA
>JAMCYV010000007.1 GCA_023473595.1 Patescibacteria group bacterium
GCGGTTTTGCAAAAAATCCGGAACTTGCCAAAATTGCCGGGAGAAAAGGTGGTTTAGCTTCTCAAAAAAAGAGGCGACAAAGGTAATTAGGGTTTTATGAGGAAAGATTTGAAAAAAGATATTTACAGGCTTGATTTGGGTGACTTCCTCATAGGAAAAGAAAAGAACGATTGGAAATTAAAGATTCAGAAACGAAAAAGAATTTCAACAGACAATGACAGCTTTTACGAGAAACTCTGGGACGAAAAATAATTAATTTAGGTTTCCTCCATATAGAAGATTGCGGGTAAGGTGATGCCCGCAATCTTTGTAACTAAGTGCTTGTTATTTTAACCGTTCCTCGCAGATTATGAAGTTCTAAGATATCTCCATCTTTAATGGATTTGGTAGCGTTCCCTGTTCCAACAATACATGGAATCCCAAATTCTCTAGCTACTACCGCGGCATGGCACGTGACTCCACCAATATCGGTAATTATCGCTCCAGAACGCTTAATGATTGCAACATAATCTGGCGTTGTCATTGTGGTTACAAGAATCTCATCCTTTTGCAGTTTTTCGCCTTCTCTAGGGCTTAAAACAACTTTAGCAATACCTCTGAAATATCTGTTAGTGCTAGTACAAGCGACTGTTCCTTGAAGATTAACGCTTTTCTCAAATTCTGCTTTATTGAATTCTTGATTAATTTTACTGGCTTTGTTTTGAATACTAATTTCTAATTTACCTAGTGAGCACAAGGCTGTAGTTATATGTTTTCTTTTTTCAATTAAGTCTCTTAAATCTTCACCATTCGCAACTTTTTCTATTTCTTCCGGTAAAAGCCATTTTAAATCTCTGACAGAAATATCATACCTTTTACTTAGTTCTTTTAAGAACTGTTCTAAATAGTGAGTTGCAATTAAATTATATTTCTTTCGAACATCCTGAAAAATAATAGCTTGATCCAGTAGTTCTATTAATTTAATTTGTTTTTTATTTAACTTAAGCTCGCTTATATATTTGGCTATACCTTGTTTTACTTTAGTTTTATAATTATTAACTTCTTTCAGAAATTCTTTTGTATCATTTGGTTTAATATGCTTAATTTGATCGGCAAAGTATTTTTTATCCAAGATCTTCGCTTCAAAATAGTTGTTATAAATCCAAAAGAATTGGTTTGCATGAGCTTCCAAAGCTTTTTCCTTTTGATTACCGCTGAGCAAAGCAATTGACATCAGATCTGCTTCCTCTTCTTTGTAAAAACTAATTTCCGTCGGCGTAGCAAGAGTGGCAAATGCTTCATTGAGGTCTCTTTCGTCGGTAAAATAGGGTCTTAAAAGGTTTTTCACTTTTTCTTCCAATCCGTAATTAACCAGTTCCGCAGTCATGCCGACGGCCCAGAAACCAAGATAAGCTTGACCCCAGTTTTTAAAAGTTTCCTCTAGCTTTTTATTTGTTAGCTTGTTAAGGTTTAAATTTTCAATTTGTCTCTGAATTTTATTAAGTATTTCAACATTTTGATTCCAAACCTTATAATATTGATCTCTTTGATTTTCTTCTAAAATTATTTTTTCGGTAAATTCTCTCGAAGTTGCAGCAACTTTTTGATCTTCTATAATCCAAATTGCCTTATCCCTGTCATAGATTACTAAACTTTCGGGCCAGCAAATGCCAAAAAGTTTATGCATCACATCAAAAGAGGGGACCATTGTATAGGCTAATGGCAAAAGGGCCGAATCGATCGGTCCCCATTTAAAAAGTTCAACTTCTGGGTTTACCATAAGCCTTATTTTAGCAAAAAGGCTTACTTAAAGCTAATTAATTAGCTTTCTTAGAATCCTCTTATTTCTACTTTTATTTACTTTCCATTGGCTGTCGCAGGAGACACAGGAGAAAAGGGTTTCTGTTTTCTGTAGACCAAAAGATTTGCATCTGGGGCAAGTAGCTCTTTTTGTCACCCATTTGTCATAAGATAGAAGACAGTCGTCAATATGGCTTTCATCAACCTTCACCAAATACTCTTTCGCCATCACTTTGGCTTCTTCCCAGGCATCAATCTCCATCTTAAATAGCTCCAAATCGTATTTATATGAAAAATGACCCAGTTTCATGTGGGCGATTTCGTGAAGGAGCGCGAGCTTGCCGGCGGGAGTCCTCATACTTTCTGCGATGAAAGTAATCGATTTATTCTGGGAGGAGTAGGCAAACCTTTCACCCGGAACACATTTGTATTCTTTTAAGAGGGTCTGAATCACTTAAAATATTTAGTTATTAATTACTAACTAATTTTATTGAAAGTCTAACAGACTTGTCTAGCATAAGAAGGATAATTCAAAATGCAAAAGTCAAAAATCTCCCGACGGCAAGTCGGGATCCCGAACCTTCAAATTTAGATATAAAAAGTAGCTTCGGGAAAAACTACAAATCAAGAATAAAAAATTTAAAGTTTTTTGCGAATCAAAGTATTAAGTGGTAAATTTTCCTTTAAATTAAGGAAAATATAGGAGTTTTTGTTGCCGGGGTTGGCTTCGGTGATGGGTCCGCCGCTGTGATTATGCGGGTTATCTAGCATTAAGTTTGACAAGATAAAACATAAAAGGTATTATATCTACCATGTTAATTTAAATATAAAAGAGAAAAAAGGGAGAAATTATGAGTGGTCAAGAAAAATCAAAGTCATTTCTGAAAGAGTATAAGATTCCTATTATTACGGCAGGTGTTATTTTCATTCTAGGAGGAACTACGGTTGGAGCATCAAACAGCGCAGGGCCGGGGGATCTTTTGTATCCGGTAGATTTGAAGCTCGAGGCCATTCAGGGGAGTTGGATAAATAATTCACAGGGAAAACTAGATTTTACTAAGGCTGTGCTTGAAGAGCGCAAAGAAGAGAAAAATAAAATAAAGGGTGATGAGGTAAAAGAAAAAGAGTTGGATGAGAAAATTGAAGAAGCAGAGGACGAAATAGAAGAGATTGAGGCTGCCGAAGCACCTGAAACCCCCGAATCAAAAGAAGATAGTAAAAAAATAGAAAGCAACGAAGGTACTGAATCTAATAATACAACAGAATAACGACATCTAGGTGGTAAATAATTTTTGTTATCAAATTAGTTTAGTTTCTTTCGGATTAATGTCCCAATTGGCAACTCTGGGAGTTCCAGAAAAATGAAGGAATTTTTGTTGCCGGGACTCATTTCGGTGATTTCTTCCATTCGGAGGTTATAGAACTTGCCAATTTTAATCTTATGGATATCTTCTGGGGTTATAAACTCATATTCTTTGCCAGATTCTATTTTATTTCGGACCTCTATTTTAAATAACTCGTCTTTTCTTTCTGTTATAACACCGACAAACTCATACTTTTTTATTGGCGCCCGGTCATTGTAAGTCTCGCCATTTTTTGCCTTGCCAAAGAGAAAACCAGTCGTATAATCCCGATAATTTATCGTCTCCAACTCTTTTCTTAATTCTTTTAACTTTTTCTTTTTACTTATTACTGATCCCTTATCGCTTATCGCTATTTCAATTGCTTTTCGGTAGGCTCTAGCTACTATCCCGACATAATATTCACTCTTATTTCTACCCTCAATTTTAAAAGCGCTGACACCAGCTTTTTTGAGTACTTCCAAATGTTCAATCAAACAAAGGTCCTTGGAATTCATGATATAGGTGCCTTTATCATCCTCTTCAATGGGAAAATATTCGTCGGGTCTCTTTGCCTCTTCTAATACATATTTGTCATCTCGACTGTAATGGAGAGATCTTTTTTGATTTAGAGATTCCTCGGCTTCCTTCTTCGCTGAAGCTACGAAGGACAAGTCGCTCGGAATGACATGTTGATGGAGTTTATATTGCCATCGACAAGGCTGGGTGCAAAGCCCTTGATTTGATTCTCGGCCGGTCATGAAAGCCGACATAAGGCAGCGGCCGGAGTAGGAAATGCACATTGCGCCGTGGACAAAGCATTCAAGCTCTATTTCTGGGACTTTTTTCTTTATTTCAGATATCTCTTTTAAGGTTAATTCCCGGGCCAAAACCACTCTTTTAATCCCTTGTTTCTTCCAAAATTTAATAGTCTCGTAATTTAAACTGTTGGCTTGAGTCGAGAGATGAATCGGAATTTTTGGCGCTAATTTCTTGGCAATTTGAATAAGCCCAGGATCGGAGATAATAAAAGCATCCGGATTTAAAGTAGTAATTTGTTTAATCTCTTTTCCTAAACATTTAATCTGGGAATTTTTAGGGAAAATATTTAAAGTCACATAGAATTTTTTGTCCAAAGAGTGGGCATATTCAATTCCTTCCTCTAACGTTTTTAAAGTAAAACTAACTTCTGCTTTTCTCAGCGAATAGTTAGGTAAGCCGCCATAAACGGCATCCGCTCCATATTGAAAAGCATATTTTTCTCGGTTCAAATCGGCAGCCGGGAGAATAAGTTCTGGATCTTTTTTCATTCAAAGATCATAAATCTTAAACTCAAATTTGTAAATAATTAGAATTTTTTGTTTGAAATAGTGTGTTTCAATATAATGAGCTCTGGTTGAAAGATAAAGGAGAGGACATGGCACCTTCAAATGACCAACTTATATCCCTGGAAAAATCCGATATCCCTTATGTATTATTCACCTGGCCGATTGTCATAAATCGAGAAAAAGTTATCTCTCAAGAAGTCTTGATAGTCGGACGTGCCTTTTATGAACAAGGAAATTCAAAAAAAGAAGACGAATACGAATATCGCCATCTTTCTAGGTATCATTCCGAGATCGTTGCCACTCTGATTAAAAAGAAGATCCATGCTTATGTCTTCGATCTTAAATCTATCAACGGGACTTACCTAAACGGAGTCCGACTTAAAGAAGGAATGGTAAGGAATCTAAGAGATGAAGATATTCTCGTTATGGGCGATATTGAAACAAAGGTTTTTTTGGGGCGGTAAGTGTTTTCCAGTCTTAAAAGGGGCCGCGTCTAACGACGCGGCCTTTATCTTAAAATTTTGGCTTAGTAAAAAGAAAAAACTACTTTTTTAAGTATAAAAATCGCTGAAAAAGTAAAAAAACCCTTGACAAACTATTACGTTTATGCTATTATATGTGAAAATCAAGTTAAGGTAGATTGAAAATATAAAAGTTTTAGTGCAGTTTTTACTGGTCGAAGTGCCATGAACCTGGATGAAGGCCGCCTTCCGCGGTAAAAAAAGCGGGATATATGATCTTTATAGATCCCTAGCTCTTCAGCGGGAAGATGAGCCTCGACCGGTTAAAATCGCACTAAAAGAAAAACGGCAAAATGGACATTAGATTTCTGATTATTTGGTCACCTCCTTCTAATCGGTGCTAATGTCCAGTTTGCCGCTTTTCGTTATTATAATATATTGTGGCTTTAACTAAAAAGGTTTAAAATAGCAAACTATATGAAATTTGATGTCAGAAAGCTGATTATTCCTGCTGTTCTTATTTTAATTTTAATCGGTGCTATCTTAGGAATAGTCAGATATCAAAGTGCGAGGTCTACAGACTTAATTATAAATACTAATCCGTCAGGGAATGTTGCTACCAGCCAGTCAAAAATAAATATAGAAGGCACTACTAATAATTTTCAAAATATAGTTACGATTAATGGCGAAAAGGTTGATGTTCAGAAAGACGGCAGTTTTCAAAAAGAAGTGACTCTAAAAGATGGAGAGAATGAGATTACAATCCAGGCAACGGCTTTTGACGGGAGAAGCCAAACAAAAAAGATAGTCGTTACTAAGACTGCACCGGGGTCTCCACAAGAGAAACAGCAGGCTCCAATAGCAGTTCCAAACCAACCTCAAGAAACCCAGCCAGCATCTCCTGAAACTCAATCTCAAGAAATGCCTCAAGAAGAACAAAGTGAGCTTGCTGCTTCCGGACCTAGAGAAAACGCCATTCTTTTCTTCACAATATTAACCATTTCTTATATTTATTGGCGGAAAAGCCGTAAAAAACTAAAGGCTTAATTTTTTTATAAATTAAGCGCAAATTCCTCTTATTAACACTTTACAAAGCTTAAAAAAAAGTGTATTATATCTTAGTATTTATTTAAGGTTGATTTAAAAAATGGCTCAAAAAACAACAAAAACAATGCAAGATCTCTTGGATGAGATGAAAATGGAAATCAAGGTTCCCGAATACGGGGACGTTGTTGAAGGGACCGTGGTTGCCGTTACCAAAACGGGGATCTGGCTTGACCTAGGGATGTACGGAACCGGCGTGATTATGGGGCCTGAAGTGATGCTTCCCCATGTTAAAGAAGATTTAAAAGTTGGGGATAAAATAAGCGCTTCCGTTGTCGAACAAGAATTTGAAAACGGAGAGATTCTTTTATCTTTAGGAAAAGCGACCAGGGAAAGATCATGGGGCAGGCTAGAGCAGCTTCAGGAGAGCCGCGAAACCATTATGGTTAAGCCTTTAGATGCAAACAAGGGCGGGCTTCTCATTGAAGTTGAGGGTGTTAAGGGATTTTTGCCTGTTTCCCAGCTGACTGCTAAAAATTATCCCAGAGTCGTCGACAAAGACGAAATTTTGGTCAAACTCAACTCTTTGGTTGGAAAGCCAATGGAAGTTGGAGTTTTAGAAGCAAATAGAAAAGAGAATAAGCTTATTCTTTCAGAAAAAATCGCCAAAAAGGAAGAAATCCAAGGCATTTTGAAGAAATTTAAAGTCGGTGATAAGGCTAAGTGCAAAGTTACCGGCGTTGTCGATTTTGGGATCTTTGTGAACGTAGATGATATTGAGGGGCTGATCCACATTTCTGAAATTTCTTGGGATAAAGTCGCTGATCCCAAAGAATATGCTAAGGTTGGGGATGTTATCGATGCTCTTATCATAGGAATAGAGGATGATAGGCTCTCCCTTTCAATAAAAAGATTAACCGATGATCCTTGGATTAAAGCGATTGAAGGTTTCAAAGTGGGGACAAAAATCAAAGGCAAAGTGACGAGACTCACGCCTTTCGGCGCTTTTGTCGCCATAAAAAACGATTTGGAAGCTTTAGTCCATATTTCGGAATTATCTAGCGAACATATTGCTAAACCTGAAGATGTTGTGGAAATCGGCAAGGAATATGAATTTACCATTCTTTCGATAGACCCTTCGACCCATAGGCTGGCTCTAACTTTGAAAGAAAAAGCAAGGGCGAAGAAGAAAGAAGATAAAGCAGACAAAAATGTAAAATAAGGGAATTTTACAAAAACTTTTATTTTTTGTTAAGTTTCCTTAAAAGTAAAAGGAAACTTTTTAAAAATTATGGACGAAGTAATTATCAAAATACCAGAGATACTAACAGTCGGCGAATTCGCAGGGAAAATTAATTTGCCGGTTACTCAAGTAATTTCCGAACTCATGAAAAACGGGGTTCTCGCTACGATTAACGATAATATTGACTTTGAAACTGCTGAAATTATAGCTGATTATTTAGGTATTAAGGTTCAAAAGGAAAAACTAATAAAAGAAAAAGCTGCTCTTCCAAAAGCTAAAGAAAAAGCCGGTCAAGAAAAAAGGCCGCCGATTGTTGCTGTGATGGGGCATGTCGACCACGGGAAAACCTCCATTTTAGATGCGATAAGGGAGACAAATATTGTTGCTAAGGAATCCGGCGGTATCACCCAGCACATTGGAGCCTATCAGATTGAAAAGAACAGCCGGGTTATTACTTTTCTTGATACTCCAGGACACGAAGCTTTTGAAAAAATGCGGGAACACGGCGCCAGAGTTACTGATATTTCGGTCATTGTTGTTGCCGCTGACGAGGGTATAAAGCCTCAAACTATAGAAGCAGTAAAGCACGCCCAGAATGCCGGATCCGTTATTATTACTGCTATAAACAAGATAGACAAGCCAGAGGCTGATTTGGACAAAGTAAAGGGTCAGCTTTCAGAAATTGGGCTTACACCCGAAGATTGGGGAGGAAAAACAGTGACTGTTCCCGTCTCCGCTAAAACCAAAGAAGGCTTAGATGATCTTCTAGAAATGATTATTCTTCAAGCCGATATGATGGATCTTTCGGCTGATCCTAATACTAAGGCCCAGGGCATTGTAATAGAATCTCATATCGATCAGGGGAAGGGGCCGGTAGCGACAATTCTAATTCAAAACGGCACCTTAAAGCAAGAGGACTACATTCAAATTGGGGATGGTTATGGAAAAGTAAGATCAATGGAAGACCATTTGGGCCGAAAAATAAAGACTGCCGGGCCTTCCAAGCCAATTAAGATAAGCGGGATAAAGGAAGTTCCTCAAGTCTCAAGCTTTGTCTTTGCCTTTGATACTGAAAAAGAAGCTAAAGAGGGAAGTGAGAAAGAAAAGAAATTTCACACTGTAAAAAGTCTGGCCGGAGTCAAAAAGATCGGCATTGACGAAATAACTCAAGCCGTTCTTGAGAGCAATACTAGAGAGCTTGAAATAGTCTTAAAAGCAGATGTCAAAGGTTCGCTTGAAGCCATAAAAGAAGCGCTTCAAAGGTATAAAACCAAAGAAGTCGCCGTAAAAATTACAAGGGAAGGTTTGGGCGATATTACTGAAAAAGACGTTATGATGGCAGCCGCTTCAAAAATGAAAATGATCTTTGGTTTTAATGTTGGTATTTCGTCAAGCATTATTAAACTTGCCGATAAAGAGAAAGTTCGCTTTTCAAAATACACTGTTATTTATGAACTTTTAGATGACATTAAGAAGGCATTAGAATCTCTGCTCCCGGTACAGATTGTGGAAGTCGAGCTAGGAAAGATGGAGATTTTAAAAATATTCAGGGCTGACAAAAAGGAAACAATTGTCGGAGGCAGGGTTCTAAACGGCGAGATAAAAAAAGAATTTGAAGTGAAAGTTATGCGGAAAGACGAAGTAATCGCTAGAAAGAAAATCTCTTCTCTTAAAAAAGAAAAAAATGAGGTAAGCGAAATCAAAGCCGGGGAGGAAGGCGGTATTGGTTTCGGTGGTAAAGTTGATATCCAGGAAAAAGATACTATTATTCAAATTAAGCAGGAAGAAATAAAAAGAACATTGTAACTTTCTAGGCGCTAACCACTGAAAAATGAGCAGGCTTGATCGAGTGAATGAATTTATAAAACAGGAGGTTTCTAAGGCTATCTCTAAGGTAACCGAGCCTGAAATGGGCCTTATTACCGTTCTTGCAGTAGAAACCCAGAAAGACATGAAAAAATCTTACGTCTGGCTTAGTATTTTAGCTCATGATAAGGAAGCAGCTTTTGAGAAATTAAGGCAAAAAACCCAAGAAATCCAAGAGGTGATAAATGAAAGAAGTAGTTTTAGAAATACGCCAAAGATAGAGTTAAAATATGATTCTTCAGAAGGGTATGTCTCCAAAATTGAGGGAATTCTAAAAAAAATCCGCGAAGATGATTCTAAAAAATAAAGACTTAAAGGAAATAGCTGAAATTATAAGGTCCAAAAAGAGGATTGCTATTTTGACTCACCGGAACATTGACGGCGATTGTCTAGGCGGAGCAGCGGCCTTAAAACTGGCTCTTGAAAAAAGTACTGATAAAGAAGTAAAGATTGTTATAAAAGATAATCTTGCAGAAGAGTACGACTTTATGAGCCAGTTCCTGTTTACCCCTTATATAAATGATTTGCCGGAAGCCGATCTTTATTTAGCATTAGATGTTTCTAATCCGATGATTTTATGTATAAGCGAAGAAGAGATTAAAAAAATTCATACCAAAACCATCGTCATTGATCATCATGCAAACGGCCGGCCGGCTGAAATTGGAAAAATTTTCTATGTCGATGATTCCTCTTCCTCCGCGTCGGAGATTGTTTTACAAACCTTAAAGCTGTTAGATTTAGAGATAACCAAAGAGATTGCTACTTGCCTTTTGGCAGGAATAGAGCCTGACACCGGCAGTTTTCAATATTCAAATACTAATCCTGAAACTTTAGAAGCCGCTTCTGAGCTTATTCTCTCCGGAGCCAGGCTTTCTAAGATAATCGATAAAACTTTCTTAAATATTCCGGTTGAGCATCTAAAGCTAAGGGGACTTGTGATTGAAAGGCTAATTTATAATAAAAAGTATGGTGTCGTTGTTTCCTATATTAATCTTCAAGATTTAGATTCTCTTGATCTTAAAGAAACAGCTTCAGGACTATCTAACTTTTTAGATGTTTTAGGCGATATAAATATTTTATTTATGATTTCTGAAGAGAAAGAAGGCTGGCTCAAAATAAGCTTGCGCAGCCGGCGAGATCATATCGATTTATCTATTTTCGCCAAAGCTCTAGGGGGAGGAGGACACAAAGGAGCTTCTGGGTTTCTGATTCAAGGTAAAATAAACGAGTCCTCCAAGGAAGTTAAAGTAATATAAGTTTGAAAGCACTTGACAGAGAATGAGGATAAGAATTAAGATAATACCAGAGGGCTAAATGGCAGACAAAGAAAAAATTCTTATTATTGAAGATGATCGTTTTATAAGCAAAATGTATCAGCTTAAGCTAAGCTTAGATGGTTATAGCGTTCAAGTAGCTGAAAACGGTAAATTAGGGCTAGAGCTTTCAAAAAGCTTCTTGCCTGACATTATTCTCTTGGATATTTTGATGCCAGAGATGGACGGTTTTGAGGTTCTTAAAAATCTAAAAGCTACTGCAAATACTAAAGACATTCCCGTTCTTATAATGAGCAACCTTGGCCAGGAAGACCATATCCAAAAAGGCAAGGAAATGGGGGCGGTTGGGTACATAGTTAAAACCCAATATACACCGGCGAAGATTGTCGAGATTATAAAAGAAGTTTTGGCAAAGAAAACGGTTGCAAAGAAGTAACGAATTTTAGTTATTCTCTAAGGTAACCCCAGAAAAGGGGTTATTTTAGTATAGAGACGGCTATTTTTGGATAGCCCTTTATAAAATCTTCTGCTCTTGTGGCTTTTTTCCCCTCAAGCTGCAACTTTAGAATTTCTAAGGATCCTTTGCCAGTTTGAATTAAAAGCCTTAAGTCTCTTATTTTAACTTCGCCGGGAGTTTTAGAGATATCTAAAGGACTTGTCTTAGCTTCGATGATTTTTAGTATTTTTCCCTCCCAGAGAGTATATGATCCAGGCCAGGGGAAATAGGCTCTTGTCTTACGCTCAATGGTTTCAGCTCTCTCTTGCCAGTCGATTTTCCCATCATCCTTGGTAGTCAGCTTAGTGTAAGTAGCTTTTGAGGGATCTTGCTCTTTTTCTTTTAACTTTCCTTCTAAATAAAGGGGGAGGCTTTTGAGTGACATCTCCGCGCTTTTCTCTGAAAGTTTCTGACTTAGTTCTAGAGCGTTTTCATCTGATTCTATTCTTATCTCTTCTTGAGCTAAAATAGGCCCGGCGTCCATTTCTTCAGTAACTTTCATTATTGTAACTCCAGTCTCACTGTCGCCATTCAGAATCGGAGTTAGAATCGGCGAAGGTCCGCGGTATTTTGGCAGGAGAGAGGGATGGATATTGATAAAGCCATGTTTAGGCAATTCAAGAGCTTCTTTTGGCAGGATCATGCCATAAACGAAAACAACGCCTAAATCGGGTTTCAGTTTAGCGACTAATCTAGTGAGCTCTTCTTTATTCTCTGGCTGGTAAACCGCCAGCCCTAACTTCTTCGCCGTTAATTTTACAGGCGACTCCTCTTTCTTTTTGCCCCGGCCCTTTTCCCTGTCAGGCCTGGTAAAGACTCCGGTGATGTTAAATCCGGCCCTTGCTAAGGATTCAAGCGGTAAAACAGCTATTTCAGGAGTCCCGGCATAAACTATCTTATATTTCGGCGATTGTTTCATCTAAAACCTCTCCTTTTTTAGAAACTAGTGTACCGTCTTCAGCAGGATAATAAAGTCTCCCGGCATCAGTTATATGATCTATAAAAAGGATCCCATTGGTGTGGTCTATCTCATGCTGGATAACCCTAGAAAGAAAACCCTCAGCTTTAAATTGAACAATTTTATTGTTCATATCTAGAGCTTTAACTTTCACTTTTTCTGATCTTTCTACTAGGCCATAAACTCCAGGAATACTCATGCAGCCTTCCAAATCTTCTTTGATGTTTTTGTATTTTTTTGTAATTTCAGGGTTGGCTAAAGGCAAAAAGTCGCCATTTTCTTCTTTTATAATAATAAGTTTTAAAGGGATACCCACCTGGATAGCGGCAATCGCTACACCTGATTCGGCATTGGTTTTATGCGATTCAACAAGCTCGGCTAATTTTTGAGCAAGCTGGATCGTAGATTCGTCCACCTTGGGAATCTTTCTAGATTTTTCTCTTAAAATATTATTTGGAACTTTGATTACTTTTAATTCTTTCATAGATTAAATTAAATCAACCGGGTCAATATCTACCTGCCAATCATCCGGAATTTCGTTTAAAATTGCCTTTTTATCTTTTTCTTCCCTAAATTTAACAACTATTTGCCAGCGATAAAAACCGTTTAACTTTGAAAGAAAAGCAGGAGATGGCCCTAAAATGTTGATTGAGTTAAAATTATACTGTTTTTTTAGCTTTTTTTCAAGGATTGAGTACAAGTTTGAAGCTTCCTTAGAGGCTTTGTCCTGGTCTTTATTTCGATAAATAAGCCTGATAACCTTTGAAAAAGGCGGATAGAAAAATTTTTCTCTTTCTTTAACTTCATCATTATAGAATGCTAAGAAGTCATGGTTTTTTGCTTTTGTAATCGCAAAATTTTCAGGACTATAAGTTTGGATTAAAACTTCTCCTTGGCTTTTACCTCTTCCGCTTCTGCCGGCAATTTGGGTTAAAAGCTGGAAAGTCCTCTCGCTAGCTCTAAAATCAGGGAAATTAAGGGCAGTATCAGCAGAAATGACGCCGACTAAATCGACTTCCGGAATGTCCCAACCTTTGGCGATCATTTGGGTGCCTAAAAGGATGTCTGTATCACCCTTTGAAAACTGATTGAAAATTTCTTCATGACTGCCTCTTTTTTGAACACTATCTTTATCCAGTCTTATGATATTCGCAGAGGGAAATAATTCAGCAAGTTCCTGCTCAACTTTTTGAATCCCGATTCCTTGGTAAAGGATAGACGGGCTTTTGCAATTGGGGCAAGAAGCAAAAGATTCTCTCCTGTAACCGCAGTGGTGGCAAATCAAGTCTCTAATTCCTGTATTAAAATGATGGGTTAAGGGGATATCGCAGTCGGAGCATTTAAAAACAAATCCGCAATCTTCGCAGAAAACATGAGTAGAATTGCCCCGCCTATTCAAAAAAATAATTGCTTTTCTTTTTTCCTCAAGGATTTGGCTGATTTTCTGTTCTAATGGGAAGGAAATGGCAGTATGTTCTTTAGTCAAAGGCTCATTCTTAAGATCGATAATTTTAACAACAGGCATTTTCTCTTGAAAAATTCTTTTTTCTAAGGTGAGAAGCGTGTATTCGCCCTTTTTGCCTTTATAAAAGGATTCAATTCTAGGGGTTGCGCTTCCTAAAATTAGTTTGGCTTCAGTCTCTTTAGTAATGAATTCAGCTACCGCTCTGGTGTCATAACGAGGAGTGTTTTCCTGCTTATAGCTTGTTTCATGTTCTTCATCGATAATAATAACCCCTAAATTTTTTATAGGAGCAAAAATAGCGCTTCTTGATCCGATAACAATCCGCTTTTCACCGCTAATTATTTGGTCCCAATTTTTCTGCTTTTCTGTTTCTTTCAAGTGGCTGTGAAAGACAGCCGTTTGTCCTGGAAACCGTTCTTCAAATCTCCTAATTGTCTGAGGGGTTAAAGCAATCTCCGGCACTAGAATAATAGCTCCCTTTCCTTTATTTAAAGCTTCTTCAATAGTTCTAATATATATTTCAGTTTTTCCAGAACCAGTAACGCCAAAAAGTAGGAAAGGTTTTTTAGAATTCGAGTTCAAAATTATTTTGAGCACTTCCTCTTGCTCTAGTGTTAGTTTAAATTTATTATTTTTTATTTGCTGTTTGCTGTATGCTGTTTCAGCCAGAGGCTGATCCGCCTTTGGCGGAAGCTGTTTGCTGGCTTGTCTTTTTTTATAAAAACCAGCTGGAAGCATTGTTTTAAGAATGCTACCGATCGGCGCGGCATAATAGTCGCTTATGAAAAAAGCGGTTTTTATCAAGTGCTCAGATAAAATAGGAATATTCTTTAAAACTTCAATTATTTTTTTTGTTTTAAAATTCGGTTTTCGAATCTCTTTCAAAACCATTCCGTAGAGATTTCGACCAGCAAAATTGACTTTAACAACCTGGCCGATCTTAACTTTCTTCTCTGCAGAATAGGTAAAGATGTCTGCATTGCTCCGAGTTTTTGTAAAAACGGCGATGTCTAGGTATTTCATACCTTAAATTCTAACATAATAAGGGTTAAATTAGCTTTTTAGGGTAAAATAAAATTATGTTTTTTAAGGATCGGGAAGAGGCGGGGGAGCTCTTAGCCCAAAAGTTAGAAAAATACAAAGGAAAGCCGGATGTTTTAGTTCTCGGAATTCCAAGAGGCGGGGTGGTGACAGCGGCGGTCGTCTCAAAAATAATCGGGGTTCAATTAGATATTGTTGTGACTAGAAAAATCGGCCATCCCGGAAACCCCGAATTTGCCATTGCCTCTGTCGATGAAGACGGCGAGGTTACCTGTGGCGATAATTTTATTGATTTATCAGCTTATGAAGATCACATAAAGAAAGAAGCTGAAACCCAAAAGCAAGAGATTAAAAGGAGGCTTAGTGAGTATCGAGGAATTGGGGAACACCCAAATATAAAAAATAAAATTTGCATTATTGTCGATGACGGGATTGCGACTGGTCTTACAACCCTTTCAGCCATTAAATTTTTGAAGAAAAGGGAAGCAAAAAAAGTGATTTTGGCAGTACCGGTTTTGCCTCAAGACAGAGTCCAAAAAATGCAGAAAGAAGCAGATGAGTTTGTTTATCTCGATGCTCCTTTAGAATTCTTCGCCGTCGGCCAATTCTATGAAAACTTCCCTCAAACAAGCGACAAAGAAGTAAAAAAGTTATTGAAATTGAAAGGGCACCGATAGATCACGTTAGAAACGTGTCGAAAGCTCGGTGCCAACTTTCGATTTTAGCGCGAGTACTAGCGGAGGCTGGCTTCTTCTCTACCAACGGCTAGCTTCTTGCTCCAGTCGTCAAACCGTATTTCAGGCGGAATATTGAACTCTTTCTCCCATTCTTCACTAAGAAATGGTCTGAAGTCGGTTTTTACTTCCTTCGGAATGGGTCGCCATTCACTAAGCATATAGTAGAAGCCATCTTTCCTCTTTTCTACACGGTGAGTGGTGTATGTCCCACCTGAATTGTCGAAAGCCTCCTGATAGCAGTCGGAACAGGCAAAGCTAAAGATGATAGTGGAATCGTCTATGTCGGTATACTCGCTGTCGGACCTGGTAATCCCTTTTTGGAACAGATACTTCATGTTGTCGGAATTTGGTTTGGGGATTAGCTTATTGCAACAGTTACACCAGCGTAGACCCTGTTCTTCCAATCGTTGTAGGAAAAGTTGATAGCGGGCATCGTTATACTGTTCAACTGCTTGTTCTGCCCTTTCTGCTATCTTGTTGATTTCACTAAGCTGATCAACATATTCACTTACAGTATTTTGTATACTGATAAGTTCAACACTTAGTGGCCCGTCTGCAAGGGGTACTAACAAATCGGTATAGCTCTTTGCTTCAATTTCCGTTTTAATCTCCTCCCTTCTGAAGGATTTCTCGCGCTAAAAAATACTTGAAAAGACAGCTTATTAGCTGTCCCTCCTCGCTTTGATTCTACCATTGGTAGAAACAAATTTCAATCTGAATCCTTTACTAAACCTTCTTTTTCGGCTATCATTTTCTCATATGAAAAAGCGAAGGGTTGGCTTAAGATTTATCATTCTTTTTTTAATAACAGCGCTGGCGGTTTTCATCGCTTTGCCTAAGACCAAGGTAAATCTAAAAAGAATCGGAATTGATTTCGAAAAGGAATATGACATAGTCCGGGGTCTTGATCTCCAAGGAGGAACTCATTTAGTATATGAAGCTGATCTTTCCAAAATAGGCGGCGACCAGCAAAATAAGGCGATGCAGAGCCTGGAAGAAAACATCAGCCGGAGAGTCAATACTTTCGGGGTAGCCGAGCCGAATATTTATTCATCAAAAGTCGGGGAGTCGAGACGGCTGGTTGTCGAGCTCCCGGGAGTCCAAAACGTCGACCAAGCAATGGACTTAATCGGGAAGACGGCCCAGTTGGAATTTAAAGAAGTTGGCGAAAGCGGATTTATTGATACATCTTTAGATGGCAGCCAGCTCGAATCAGCCGAGGTGACTTATGACCAAAATACCAATAAACCTCAGGTTTCTATTAATTTCAAAAGCGAAGGTGCAAAGATTTTTGCCGAGCTCACTAAAAAGAATTTGAACAAACCTCTGGCCATTCTTCTTGATGGAACTCCTTTAACAGTCCCAACAGTACAAAGCGAGATTACAAACGGAAAAGCGGTTATTACCGGGGAGTTTACTGCTGAAGAAGCTAAAAAGTTTGAAATCCAGCTTAATTCCGGTGCTCTTCCAGTACCTGTTAAAAACATTGAGCAGAGAACAGTTGGAGCTTCTTTAGGACGGAGAGCCGTACTTCTTAGCCTTGCAGCGGGGATCTTAGGGATTATCGTTGTTTCCATTTATATGCTTATTTACTACCGCTTCCTAGGAATATTTTCGACGATTGGTCTGGGGCTTTATCTTGCCTATATGATTGCTATTTTTAAAGTAATACCGGTCACTCTTACGATGGGCGGCGTTGCCGGGCTTCTTCTTTCGGTCGGAATGTCGATGGAGACCGATGTTCTCATCTTTGAAAGAATCAGGGAGGAGCTTAGACATGGCAAATCCCTAGGACTTGCAATAAATCTTGGCTTTCAGAAAGCTTGGCCGAGCATCCGGGACTCAAATGCAGTCAGCCTAATTATCTGCTTGATACTTTATTTTTTCGGAAGTGGTCTCATTCGCGGGTTTGCTGTTGTCCTTGCTTTAGGTATTGGTATCGGACTTCTTACCACTTTCTTAGGGACAAGAACTTTTATTGATCTTGTTCTAAAAAGGCGATTTATCCAAAAAAATGCTCTTTATAGGGTAGAAAGGACGGAGGGGCTGGCATGAATATCATAAAATACAGAAAACTTTGGTATCTCCTTTCTCTT
The DNA here is from genome assembly GCA_023473595.1 of Patescibacteria group bacterium. Classification (GTDB taxonomy): domain Bacteria; phylum Patescibacteriota; class CPR2; order UBA1875; family JAMCYV01; genus JAMCYV01. The sequence continues at coordinate 17,129 of JAMCYV010000007.1, forward strand.
ATCTTTATTATCCCGGGAACAATCACCCTTATCCTTTGGGGACTCAAGCTTTCTATCGATTTTACCGGCGGAACTTTGATTGAAATCGAAGGCACCAAGGACAAGCAGGCTGTAGAAAAAGTAGCCAAAGACGCCAAAATCGAAGAGTTTTCTTTCCGAGAAACTGATAAGGGTTTAATTCTTAGAGGAAAGTTAATCGATGAAGCAATTCACAAAAATTTCAAAGCGGGACTAGATAAAATAAAAGGAGCCAAGGAAATAAGAGTTGAGACGGTGGGGCCGGCAGTATCCAAAGATATTACTAGAAACGCCTTCATTTCTATAGGCATTGCTTCTCTTATTATTATTGTCTATATTGCTTATTCTTTTAGGGCTGTCCCCAAGCCGGCTAGTTCCTGGGAATTTGGAATTGCAGCTGTCATTGCTCTTCTCCATGATGTCCTAGTTGTTACCGGAATTTTTGCCATTCTAGGCCATTTTAAGGGGGTGGAAGTCGATTCACTCTTTATTACTGCCATGCTTACGGTCATCGGCTTTTCAGTCCACGATACCATTGTTATTTTTGACAGAATCAGAGAAAACTTGATAGCGCACAAAGGGGAGGATTTTGAGGAAATGGTCAATTTAAGCGTCTTTGAAATGCTCCCCAGAACTCTCTCGACTTCTTACTTGGCTTGGGTTATCCTAGTAGTTCTTTACCTTTTCGGAGGAGAGAGTATCAAATACTTTATTCTTGCCCTCATAATCGGGATTTTCTCCGGGACCTATTCTTCAATACTAAATGCCAGTCCGCTTCTCGTAACCTGGCAAAATAGAAAAAGATAGTAAGCTAACTAGCTTTTTGATGATTAATTTTTAAGTGTTTAACCTCTTCTTCGATTTTTTTAACTCTTTTTAAAGCTTCATTGGCTTCTTCAGAGTATTTCGAGTCGCTATGAAATGTAACCATTAAAGTTGATTTAGCAATTGTAGAGAGAATTAATTTAGCTGTAAAAATCGGCCCACCAGTTTTTATAATTTCTTCCAGTTTTTGATTATATTCTTGTTTAGAAATCTGGCCTAATTTTAATGCTTCTTTAGTTGATTTTAATATCTCTTCTGCTTCGCCTAACCTTTTTTTAACACTTTCAAAATTATTTTCTAAAGCTCCCTTTGATTCCTCATCGAGGTAAGGAGATTCTCTTCTTTGAAGTTCTTCTCTTAAATCATCTATTTTTAAATTTAAGGATATCCTTTGGGCATCAATACGAGGATTATAAGCGGTGTCGTCACTAATATCATCTAGTTCTTTAGAATACTTTTGAATTTGTTCTTCGATTTGTTCCTTACCCAAATTTGAATAGTCTTCCTGGTTTGAAGGTTTTGGGTATTGTTCGCTCATATTTGCCTGACCTTTTTTAATCACTTATACTATAGTTTATGGTTTCTAAAGTTTCAACTGCGAAGGAAAGTGTCGCTAAGGCAAAAGAACGAAGGTGGGTCTTAGCACCGGAACTTAAACTTAAAAAAGATGTTGGTTTCCTGGCGCCGATTATCCAAGTTCTTTTTAATCGCGGAATTATTGAAGGAAAAGATCTTAAAAATCTTAAAAAATTAAAGGAGCTTGTTTCTAATTTTTTAGAGCCCGATTATGAAATAAATTTAAACGATCCTTACCTTCTCCCAGACATGGAAAAGGCGGTTGAAAGGATTATTAAAGCTTTAGAAGAAAAGGAAAAAATCGCAATTTATGGAGATTATGATGTTGATGGCATTACCGCTACTGCTCTTCTTTCAAATATTTTTACTAAGCTTCGAGCTAACTTTATTGCTTATATCCCAGAACGGGGAAACGAAGGCTATGGCTTGAATATTAAAGCCATAGACAGTCTAAAGAAAAAAGATGCAAAACTTATTATTACCGTAGATTGCGGGATTTTAAGCTTTGGAGAAGCCGATTATGTTAAAAAACAGGGAATCGACCTTATTATTACCGATCACCACGAAGTAAGAAAAAGTGAATCAAAAGATGTTTTGCCTAACTGTCTGGCGGCGATTAACCCCAAAAGAACCGATTCAAAATATCCCTTTAATGAACTCTCTGGGGTTGGCATTGCTTTCAAACTTGCTTCAGCCTTGCTTATAGAATTAGATAAAAAGAAGAAGCTCTCTGAGTTTGGAATAACGAGAGAGTGGTCAAAATGGCTTTTGGATCTTGTCGCTCTAGGGACTATTTGTGATATTGTGCCTTTAAAGGGAGAAAACAGGGTTCTTGCTTTTTATGGGATTAAAGTTCTTAGAAAAACCAGGCGGATTGGGCTTAGGTTTTTGGCTTCTTCAGCCTCTTTAGATCTTACAAAGATTACTTCGCATAACATCGGTTTTCATCTTGGTCCAAGGCTCAATGCTTCAGGGAGGCTTGAACATGCAAATAGTAGTTTAAGGCTTCTTATTACGGAAAATCCTTCAGAAGCAAAGGAATTAGCTAAAAAACTTTCGGATCTTAATGCTAAGAGACAGCTTCTGACTCAAAAAATCTTAGAAGAAGCGAAACTAGAGCTAAAAGGCAAAGAAAAAGATAAGCTAGTGTTTTTAAAGAATAAGAATTGGCCGGCTGGGGTTTTGGGGATTGTAGCTTCTAGGTTGGTGGATGAATGCGGCAAGCCGGTCCTTATCTTAGAAGAAGGGATTAAAGAAAGCAAGGGTTCGGCAAGATCAATTAAAAACTTCAGCATTATAGATGCTTTAACAAAATGTGAGGAATTTCTCATAACTTACGGCGGACATAAAAAAGCAGCCGGAGTAAGCGTAAAAAATGAGCATTTTATAATTTTAAATGAAAAGCTTCTAAAAATTGCAGACAAAGAGATAAGGGAAGAAGATTTAATTCCGGAAATTATAATTGATTCCAAACTAGAGCTAGATGAAACTGATGATAATCTCTACCTATACGTAGAAAAAATGGAACCTTTCGGATACGGAAATCAAGTACCAATTTTTCTTTTGGAGAACCTGAAAATTTCTGTGTTAAATAAAGTAGGGAAAGAGGGAAATCATCTTAAATTGGCCTTTGAATCAGATGGAAAAAGCATTAACGGGATTTTATTTAATGCTAGTCCTGACCTCAATCTTGAAGTAGGGGATCTGGTGGATTCGGTCTGCCATTTGTCTCAAAATGAATGGCTAGGGATTAAAAAAGTCGAATTAAAAATAATTGAAATTAAAAAGAAAAATTGAACACTAAAATTATTCAAAAGTTTAATTTATAGGTAAAGTGAAAGTCGATTGCATTATTTAGAAACTTATGATTTAATCAGTTTGTAATACTAAAATTTTAAAAAGAAGATTATGGCAAAAAAGACTTTTCAAACGGTAAGGGGGACAAGAGATCTTCTGCCTAAAGACAATAAATATTTTGATTTTATCTTTGATCAGTATGTTTCTGAAGCTAAAAATGCCGGTTTTTCTAAAATTGAAACTCCAATGTTCGAAGATACCAACCTTTTTGTAAGAGGAGTTGGAAGAGAGACTGACATTGTTGAAAAAGAGATGTATACTTTCAAAGACAAATCTGGTAATTCTATTACCCTGCGTCCGGAGGGTACAGCCCCGATTGTCAGAGCATATTTAGAGGATGGGATGCAGGCATGGCCTCAGCCGGTTAGTCTTTATTATTCCAGTCCTATGTTTAGATACGATCGGCCGCAGGCAGGAAGATATAGGGAGTTCTACCAATTTGGTGTGGAAGTCATCGGCAGTATGAGTCCTCTTATTGATGTCTCTCTTATTTCTATGTCTTGGAGGGTATTGGAAAAAATCGGCCTAAAAGACATTACTTTGCAAGTGAATAGCATCGGTTGCCCTTCCTGTCGACCAAAATATAGAAGGATGCTTTCTGCTTATATTACTGATAATGCCAAAAAACTATGCAAAAACTGCTTAAAAAGATCAAAGACCAATCCTCTAAGAGTCCTTGATTGCAAGGAAAAAGTCTGCCGGCTTCTTATGGAAGACGCTCCTATACTTATAAATAATCTCTGTACAGAGTGCCACAACCATTTTAAGGAAGTTTTAGAATGGCTTGACGATCTAGAAATACCTTATGAGTTAAATACTAAGCTTGTAAGGGGACTTGATTATTACACAAAAACTGTTTTCGAGATTTGGACCAAAAGCCAGGGGGCTCAAAATTCTCTCGGGGGAGGCGGGCGCTATGACGAGCTTGTCGAAACTATGGGTGGAAAAGCGACTCCGGCAATAGGTTTTGCTATGGGGATTGACCGTATTGTTGAGTTAATGAAAGAGCAGGAAATTCAGTTACCGGAAGAGAGATTAGCCGAAGTTTATGTTGTCCAGCTTGGAGACGAGGCCAAAAAGAAAGGCTTTAAACTTCTAAATGAACTGCAAAAGTCCGGTATTAGAACCCAGGGAGGATTAGATAAAGACGGCATTTCCGAGCAGCTTAAAATTGCCAGTAACTTGGGAGCGGTTTATTCAGTGATTATTGGTCAGAAAGAGGCAATGAGCGGAACTGCCATTATAAAAGAAATGTCTTCTGGCAATCAGGAAGTTGTCGCTATAGAGAAGGTTGTTAAAGAATTAATTAAAAGATTAAAAGACTAAAATGGAAATCTTCAATAATTTTTATGATATATTCTTGAACCTTTTCCCAAGGGATGTCCAATGGCTAGTTTCATTAATCGTAGTTATCTCTTTGATAGCGGCTTTTTACGTTTTGGTTAGATACCATTGGGGCTTTCTTCTCTTAATTGTCATTTTTCTTCCTATTGCTATCCCAGCCTTGAGAAGCTTTTTCGCTGATGTTTACGGCTCTTTTCTCTATATTTGGGATAAGATAGGGCTTACAATTACCATTTCGCCGTCTAAATGAGTATACAAAAACACCCCTTAAGGGGTGTTTTTGCTATTTGTTTTTATTAGAGTGATTGAGCAAGCTCTAAGACTTTGTTGATATAAGCACTAGAATGGTTGTAGTGATATAGAGCTTCTCTAATGTCGCTTACACCGTTGTTGGCAGCCAAGTAGTTGGCGGCAGAGAAGATAGCGTCTTCTACATTACAGATGTCAGCGGTACCGTCGCCGTTTCCGTCAATACCATAAGCTCTGAATGTGCCAGGCATGAACTGCATCGGGCCCATAGCACCGGCATAACTACCTCGGCAGGTACTGCCATCAGCGCCAGTTTCAACGATGTGGACCGCTTGAAGAACTTTTGGACTTATACCGAACCTTTGACCAGCTCTCTGGTATAAGTCGGCAAAGTTGATGTTAATATTCGATCTGTAAGAAGCGATTAAGAGCTGAGCTCTTTTTTGAGTTTCTTCCTGTTCTTTCTTAATCCTTTCCTCTTCTTTCCTTTTTTCTTCCTTAGCTATTTCGCTAAGGTAGTTTTTCATGATGTCCGTAGCCTTTTTCTGGTTGCTGTAGTTATAAGGATTGATAGATACTATCTGGCCTAGAGCAGCCGGGCTTACGGTTATTTCAATGTCCTTTGTTTTTGTTAGATCTTTTTCTACTACAGTCGCTTGTGCTTGAACCCCTTGAATCTTTGCTATCATGAATATTCCTACCATGAAAGCATTGAATAATTTGTTCATTTATGTACACCTTTCCACCCTCGATCCCTTTTAAAGGAATCAAAAAATCTCTCGTTTTTGAGAGATCGCCTGATAGTATATCATACAATTGCCTAAATGTCAAGCCTTTTTTTCATAAATTGGTAATTATTAGCTTAAATAAGGTTAAAATCTCTGTTTTATTTTTTTATTTTTATGTTATTATCTACTTGAATGAAGAAATTGAAGTATAAGAAAGTTTTATTAAAACTTTCAGGAGAAGCTTTTTTAGGCAAAAGAGAATACGGGATTGATCCCGAATTTACTCGGGATATTGCTAAGCAAATAAAAAAGATAAAAGAGCTTGGCATAGAAATTTGTATTGTTATAGGCGGCGGAAATATCTTTCGAGGGATTTCAGCTTCGGAGCATGGATTAGACAGGGCTACAGGAGATTATATTGGTATGCTTGCTACTGTTATGAATGCTTTAGCTCTTCAAGATGCACTTAAAAAAGAAGGGGTTGAAGCCAGAGTTCAATCAGCTCTCGTTATGAATGGGATTGCTGAACCGTATATAAGGGAAAAGGCGGCTAGTCATCTTAAAAAAGAGAGGGTGGTGATTTTTGCTGCTGGCATTGGCAACCCTTTCTTTACTACCGATATGGCAGCAGCTTTAAGGGCTCTAGAAATGAAATGTGATGTTCTTTTAAAAGCTACAAAAGTTGATGGCGTTTATGATAAAGATCCTATAAAATTCAAAGATTCAAAAAAATACAAGCGATTAAAGCATAAAGAGGTTCTTGAGAATGGTCTTTCTATTATGGACTCTTCAGCAATCGCTCTGTGTATGGATAATTCAATTCCTATTATCGTATTTAACCTTTTGGAAAGAGGTAATATTATCAAAGCTATAAGAGGTGAATATATCGGCACGGTTGTCGAATAAAGGAAGAAAAATGAATGATTGTATATTTTGTAAAATTGTAAACAAAGACATCCCTAGTAAGATAGTCTATGAGGACGATTCTATTATTGCCTTTGATGACATCAACCCAGAAGCTCCAGTACATGTCTTGATTGTTACTAAAAAGCATCTTACGGGGATAAACGGAGTAGAAAAAGGAGACAAAGAAGTACTAGGCCAAATGTTTTTAGTTGCTAAAAAAGTAGCCGAAATTAAGGGAGTCAAAGATTCAGGATACAGATTTATTATAAATTCCGGCCGAAATGGCCATCAGCTTATAAAACATCTCCATATGCATCTTTTGGGAGGACGGGATCTTGGACCCAAGCTTGTGGCCTAAACGAACAAAAAATTTGTTCAATATTTTCATTTACAAGGGTAACTTTTTTTGTTATAATAGGTTTAAATAAAAGTCTTTAAGGGAGGTGAGTTTCAAGTGCAAGTTGCTAGAAAAGAAAAGGAAAGTTTCGAAAATCTATTAAGAAGGTTTAACCGAAAAGTTCAGCAAAGTGGAATTCTTATTATAGCCAAGAACAAACAATATAAAGAAAAGAAAATATCTAAGAAAGATCAGCGGGCAACCGCAATAAGAAAAGCAGCTATAAAAGAAGGCAAACTTAAGGAACTTTTGAGAGGTTTTTAATGTCTCTATACGAAAAAATTGAGGAAGATTTCAAATTGGCTTTAAAAGAAAAAAGAGAACTTGACCTATCAGTTCTCCGGTTGCTTAAAACTGCCATAAAAAATGCTGAGATTTTAAATAAAAGAACCTTAAGCGAGGACGAACTAGCATCAATCATTGAGAAACAGGTTAAACAGAGAAAAGACAGTATTTCGCAGTTTGAGGCGGCAAGAAGAAGCGATCTTAAAGAAAAAGAAGAAAATGAACTTCCGATTCTTGAAAAGTATTTACCTGAAAAAATGTCTGAAGAAGAGACTAAGGCTAAGGTCCAAGAAATTATTTCAGGCCTTCCGCAAGAACAAAAAGCCAATTTTGGGCAGGTGATGGGTAAAGTTATGAGTGAACTCAAGGGCAAGACTGATCCGGCTATCGTATCTAAATATGTCAAAGAAATTCTGGAGACGTCATAATGTCTAAATTGGCCATTTACGGTTATTCCAGTTCCCTCGATTTCAAAAGATTGCCGGCTTTATTTCATCTAATTCAAAGACTATATCCTAAAAAGATAGATAATGTAAACTTGATATTCTCTTCTCCTTCTCAAATGAGAGCTTTGAATAAAAAATACCGGAGGAAGAATGAGAATACCGATGTTCTCTCTTTTGCATATAACGAAAAAGGCTTTTTAGGCGAAATCTGCGTCTCAAAGGCAAAAGTGAGGGAAAACGCAAAAAAATATGGTAATCTATATATACATGAACTTGACCGAGTAATTATTCATGGGTTTTTGCATCTTTTGGGCTTTGATCATAAAGAGCCGGAAGAAAGAGAAGCCATGGAAAAAGAGGAAAAAAATATTTTTAAACTATGGCAAAAGTCGAAAATTTCATCTTTATAGGCGCTCCCGGTTCAGGCAAAGATACACAGATAGAAGGGCTTTGTGCAAAGAAGAATTTCAAAGTCGTCTCTACCGGCGATATAGCTAGAAAAAAGGGAGAAACTGATCCTAAAATTAGTGAAATATTAAAAAGAGGCGGTTTTATAAGTGATGATTTAGTCGAAGAATGGATAAAAGAAGCTATTTCAAAAATTAATCCAGGAAAAAGCCTTATTATAGATGGGTTTCCCAGAAGCATTTCGCAAGCTAAAAAACTTGAAGAGATATTAATAAAAAACAATCGGGAAATCACGAAGGCGATCTTTCTTGAGGTTCCAAATGAAAAGCTTGTCAGCCGCTTATCAAAAAGGTATAGCTGTAAGGTAGGAGACAGAATTTTATCGCTTACCGAAGAAGAATGCATAAAGCTAGGCGGCATTTCTGAAAAGAGGGAAGATGATAATTTAGAGGCTATTCAAACAAGGATTAAGCTTTTCCATAAAAAGACAGAACCTCTCTTGGCTTATTTTGAAAAGGAAGGTAAACTCCTTAAAGTAAACGGTGACCAAACTATCGAACAAGTTGAAAACGAACTATTAAGCAAATTAAATTTAGTATGATTCCCATAAAGACAAGCGATGAAATTGAGAAAATGGTCTATTGTGGTAAAGCGCTAGCCGAGGTTCTAGATAAACTCAAAGAAATGATAAAGCCGGGGATTCAAACAATTGAGCTTGATAGGGCATTCAACCGTTACTTGTTAAAAAGACGTATTAAACCCGCTTTTAAAGGATATAAGGAAGGAGACTATGGCCGGGGATTTCCTGCTAGCATTTGCGTCTCTATTAATGACGAGGTAGTCCACGGTATCCCGGGAGAGAGGATTATTAAAGAGGGTGATGTTGTTACGATAGATGCCGGAGCGAGCTATGAAGGACTTATTACCGATGCCGCCTTTACAGTCTGCTTAAATCCAAAAGATAAGAAAGTCGAGCGATTGGTTGAAGCGACAGAGCGAGCGCTCTCTTTAGCGATTGAGATTGTGAAAGAGGGTATAAATGTCGAAGACATTTCTTCATTAATTGGTAGAGTTATTCAAAAAGAGGGCTTCAGTATATTTCCGTCTTTAGCCGGCCACGGTGTCGGAAAAAGCCTTCACGAAGATCCGATTATACCTAATTTCGGCCATTCTGGAAAAGGCGAAAAATTGAAAGAAGGGATGACCTTGGCTATCGAAGTTATGGCTTGTCTTGGAAAAGGCGACCTTCTTTTGGAAGCAGATGGTTGGACTTTAAAGACGGCTGATGGCTCAATCGCTGCTCAATCAGAGCATACGGTTTTAGTTACAAAAACTGGCCATAAGATCTTGACAGCGTTGCAATAAATCAAAATGCTGTTATTATATTTAATGTAAACTTAAAAGGAAATTAAATTGGCTAAGAAATCAAAAGAAGAGTTTTATGTCGGTATAGATATTGGGAGTTCTAAGATTACTACTATTGTTGGAGTCCCTGAAGGCGAGAATTCCTTAAGAGTCGTGGGAGTAGGGGTTTCTAATACTACCGGGCTTAAAAAAGGGGTCGTAAATGAGATAGAAGAGACGGTAAGCGGTATTTCAGAATCTGTAGAAATAGCTGAGAGGATGGCTGGCATTGCTATTGGCGAAGCTTATATAAATGTAAACGGCCCTCATATTAAATCAGTCAACTCAAGGGGAGTCATCGCTGTTGGGAGGGCTGATCATGAAGTAACAAGGGATGACGTTTTTCGGGCAGAGGATGCTTCGCTCGCAATCCAAATGCCGTCAAATAGAGAAATCCTCCAATATTTTCCAAGAACATTTACTTTAGATGGCCAAGAGGATATCAAAGATCCGATTGGAATGAATGGTATCAGGCTAGAGGTTGAAACTCATATTATTACTGCTTCCGAACCGGCTATGCGCACAGTTTCCAAATGTATTTCTCAAGCCGGTATCAAAGAAAACGGCAAGGTTTTATCGGCGCTTGCTTCAGCTAAGGCAGTGCTTACAAAAAGACAAAGAGAATTAGGTTCGGCTCTTATTGATATCGGAGCTAGTACAACGGGCATTTGTGTTTTTGAAGAAGGCGAGGTTTTCTACTCAAGCGTTCTTCCGGTTGGCTCAAGCCATATTACTAATGATATTGCAATCGGTTTAAGGACTTCACTTGATGTTGCTGAAAAGATAAAAATTAAATTTGGGGATGCCAACCATAAAAAAGTTACCAAAGAAAATATTGATTTAAGCGAGATAGATATGAAAGAAGAGGGGGTAGTCTCCAAAAAGCATGTTGCAGAAATAATTGAGGCTCGCTTGTTCGAACTATTTAGAATGGTTCAAGATGAGCTTAGGAAAGCTAATAGGGACGGCTTACTTCCTGCAGGAGCGGTTCTTACTGGTGGCGGAGCCAGATTAACTAATATATGTGACTATGCGAAAGAAGTTTTAAAAATCCCAGTTACTATTGGGATTCCTGAGGAGGTAAGAGGAGTAACTGAAAAAATAAAGGATCCGATGTATGCCGGGCCAATTGGACTTATGATGTGTGCATTTGAAGATAATATCCACCATTTTAGTGTTTCTAGACAATTAGAAGAGATTTCCAAAAGAGTTAAAAAGGTTTTTAAGATTTTCTTGCCCTAATCTATAAAAAAAGTATTCAATTTCTACAAGATATCAAGTAGAATTTTTAACTTGTTTGAATAATTTTTTTGTTCAAAGTGGAAAAAACTCTTTACACTTGAACAAAAAAGTAATACAATTTTTCTAAAGGGGTTGCATTAGCTTTTTAAATAAATACCATTAAAGTACTAGTTTACTATAACTAGAGGTGGAGGAAACCGTGGCTGAGATAAAACCAAGTATGGAAACGGTAGCGAGGATTAAGGTTGTTGGAGTCGGAGGTTCAGGGACAAACGCGATAAATAGAATGATAGCTTCTAAGATTAGAGGCGTAGAATTTATAGCAATAAATACAGATGCTCAAAGTTTGCATAATTCAGATGCATCGAAAAAGCTTCATATAGGGAAATCGACTACTAGGGGTTTAGGCGCTGGTAGTGACCCTGAAATCGGCCGGAAAGCGGCTGAAGAAGCAATGGATGAAATTGTGGACGTTCTTAAAGGCGCCGATATGGTTTTTGTTACTTGCGGCCAGGGCGGTGGAACTGGGACTGGTGCCGCTCCTATTATTGCTCAAATTGCCAAGGAAGTTGGGGCGCTTACAGTTGCTGTTGTTACTAAACCTTTCGCATTTGAAGGCGAAAAAAGAAAAGAAATTGCTGATAAGGGTATTGAGAATCTAAGAACAAAGGTAGATGCCTTAATTTGTATCCCAAATGAAAGACTTTTACAGATTATTGATAAAAAGACTAGTCTTCTTGAAGCCTTTAATGTTGTCGATGATGTCTTGCGGCAGGGCATTCAAGGGATTTCCGATCTTATTACTATTCATGGCCTTATAAATGTAGACTTTGCGGACGTTAAAGCTATTATGGAAAACGCTGGCTCAGCTCTTATGGGTATCGGCAGCGGTAAAAGTGAAACAAGAGCGATAGATGCTGCAAGGGCCGCTATAAATAGTCCGCTTCTCGAACTCTCAATTGGTGGTGCCAGAGGCGTTCTCTTCAATATTACTGGTAGTCCTGATCTTATGATGCATGAGATTGATGAAGCTGCCAGAGTCATTACCGATTCTGTCGACCCGAATGCGAATATTATTTTCGGAGCAGTTATCGATGATAGTTTGACAGATGAAGTTAAAATTACAGTTGTTGCTACCGGTTTTGAAGGTTTCTCGAACCCGGTTCCTGTAAATCCAATTGAAACTAAGAAAATTTCCTTCGAACCTGAACCTGATACGTTCCTGGATGACACGGAGGATGAGCTAGAAATCCCGGCTTTTATCAGGAAAAAGATGGAATAAAAAGGCTATAAACAGTTTAAAGAACAAAGAGCCCCCGTACGGGGGCTCTTTGCGACTAAGTTAAATTGCGAAAAAATACCTGTGGAAAGTTATTTTTTCTCTATAAAAAAGCAAAAAAATTGTGGAAAAGAAAAGTCTTGACATACTACATTTAGCGTTCATTATAATAGTAGTAACGCTACATTTAGCGTTTTTGTCTTTATAAACTAAGCAAATTCTTATGAAATGCCCAAAATGCAAAGAAGAAACTAAAGTTTTGGAGAAAAGAAATTCCTCCGATCTTGAGTCTGTGAGAAGGAGAAGAGAATGTCAAAGCTGCGGGCATCGCTTCACTACGTATGAAAAATGCA
>JAMCYV010000019.1:0-26972 GCA_023473595.1 Patescibacteria group bacterium
ATAGTTCTTTTTTGAGACATAATTAAAAAATCACCTCCTTTCGCACCGATTTGGGGGTGATTTTATTTTAGACTAGCTTCGCTATTAAACGTACACACCAGCTAGCGCTGGTGGTTTAGACTTGTAATCTTAAAAGAGCCCCGATCCGTCGGGGCTCTTTTTCGTTGCTAACTTTCCAGATATTCTTTCAGACCCTTTTTAATCGTTCCATAATCATAGCCCCGACTAGCCAAGTATGCATAAGCTTTTTCAAGCGTCTTTCTGTCTTTAAAATCGTTATTTTTGAATTTCTTTTTTAAAAGATAGGAGATTTCTTCAACCTCTTCATCTTCTGACACTAATTCTAACTTGGATTTAATCAAATCCTCGGATATCTTTTTCTTTTTCAGTTCCCAAAAAAGAGCCTTTTTGCCTTTGGGATTCATTTGTTTTCTTTCTTTAATCCAAGCTTCCGTAAACTCCTCATCATTTAAATAGCCGTAACTTTTGATTATTTTTACTGTTTCGTTTATTTCAGAAAGAGAAAAGCCTTTTTTAAGAAGCTTTTCTTTAAGTTCTTCTTCCCCATGGGGACGCCTCGAAAGATAGAAGAAGGCTTTATCCAAAGCTTTTTTCTCGGTATCCTTTTTCTTAATTTCAAAGATTTCTTTGCTCGATAAGATTTTCCCTTTATGAAGATCAAATTTTACCAAAGTATCTGCCGAGCAGCCAAAAGAAAACTTACCGTCTATAAAGACATTCAAACGATTTTTTTTATTCTTTTGAGGGGAGATCTCCGTTATCTCCATTGTTTGCTCTAATCGACTTTATAGTAACCCTATAAAGATGGGTCAATTCTAAGATGAAAATCATACAAAGGATAATGCTAATCCAAACCGGCAGACCAAGGAAAACTGAAAGTTCGGTCCAGAATTTGTACATTATCGGCGAAAAGAGAATCATAATTGAAGAGATAATTAAAGTACCAAAAAAGGTTCCCAAAATAAAGTGGGATAATTTGAATTTAACCATCCCAGCAGGAATAGAGATGAAAGATCTCGTCGCCCCGAAAAGCTGGGCAAAAAAGATCGAATAATCCCCATACTTTTCGATAAACTCATTCAATTTTTCTTCTTGTTTGACTAATTTCCCCTTTCTGAAGTAGCGGATAATATCGCCTAAGAAATAGCCGATATAATAAGCTACAATGGAGCCTATAGTTCCGCCGATTGTGGCTATTAAAATAAGTCCAAGATACGTTGCCCGGCCTTGGTGAACTAGGGGGACCGAAGCAATGTCTATAACCATGCTGCTAAAAGGTATTCCTAAGCTTTCTAAGGCCATCCCGATTCCGACTCCGAACGCCCCAAATCTGTCCGCTAAAGTAGCGACAAAATTAACTATAAAAGATATCATTAACTATTTAACCCTTCCTGTCATCTTAACAGAGAATATTATAGCATTTGTCAGACAATTGGCAAAGATAACCAATTAGAGAGCCAATTTTCAAGTCAAAATTCTTTGGGATTAATCTTTTGCCTCTTTGATATCCTTGATCAGAGATTCTAAAATTTTCGGGTTATCCTTCAAAAATTGCTTGGCGGCTTCGCGGCCCTGGCCCATTTTTTCGTCTGAAGCCATTTCGTACCAGGCTCCGCTTTTCCTGATTAAATCCATTTTTTCACCTAAAGCCAAGACTTCGCCGCTTCTCGAAATCCCTTCATTATACATTATGTCGAATTCTGCAGTTCTAAAGGGTGGTGCCACCTTGTTTTTGACTACTTTGACCCGGACATTATTGCCGATCACGGTATCACCGTCGGTAATCTGGCCAGTTTTCCGGATATCCATCCTGACCGAGGCATAGAATTTGAGGGCATTGCCGCCGGTCGTAGTCTCGGGATTGCCAAACATCACTCCGATCTTCATTCTGATTTGATTGATAAAGATAACAACAGTATTGGTTTTGGAGACGATCCCAGTCAGTTTCCTTAAGGCTTGAGACATCAGCCGTGCTTGGAGACCCATGTGAGCGTCGCCCATCTCCCCCTCAATCTCTGCCCGAGGAACCAGAGCCGCTACCGAGTCGATAACGACAACATCAATCCCGTTTGAGCGGACAAGCTGTTCGCAGATTTCTAGAGCCTGTTCTCCAGTATCAGGCTGAGAGACTAGGAGTTTTTCAATATCAACCCCAATATTTTTAGCATATTCTGGGTCCATGGCATGTTCGGCATCAATAAAGGCCGCAATTCCGCCCGCTTTTTGGACTTCCGCCATAATATGGTAAGCCAAAGTCGTCTTCCCCGATGACTCTGGACCGTAAATCTCAATAATTCTCCCTTTGGGGACTCCGCCGCCCAAAGCCAAATCCAGTGCAATCGAGCCGGTCGGTATCATCTGAACATTAATAGCATGGGTTTCGCCCATATTCATAATCGAGCCCTTGCCATATTGCTTCTCAATGTTAGCGATAGCCATTTTTATTGCATCGATTTTCCCTGAACTTGCCTGATTTTCTTTTTTGGTTTTTTCTTCTTTGATAACCATTTTCCCTCCTTGCCCTTCGTAGCCTTGGCGAAGAAGGGCCTTTTGGTTAACTAGTTGCCCAGCTAACCGGTTATTTTTATTTATTGTTCGACTTTATGGAGAACTTCTTTATTAATGTGCTTCTCCATAAGGTCGAAGAATCACTTAGCAACTTATAAACTCTAAACTTACTAACCCTTGTTACTTGCTACTGGTTACTGTGTTACTGGTTTAATTACCCCAATTACTTTGCCCTGAATCATATAAGTCCCTCTTTCGGGAATAATCGGCTGATGCGACTTATTGGTCGAAATTGGATGAAACTCCAGATGGTCTTTTTTAATTATAAGTTTCTTAACTGTCGCCTCTGTCCCGATGAGAGCAACCACTTTTTCGCCTGTGTCAGCGTAGTTTTGCTTCCTTACAATAACATAATCGCTGTCTTCGATGCCAGCCAAATTCATGGAGTCTCCCTTGGCCCTTAGCATGAAAACATCTTGGGAATTGCCCCTCAAGATTTTAGTCGAAATTGGAATATAGTCTTCAATCAGTTCTTCGGCCCAGATCGGCTTGCCGCAGGCGACGTTTCCGACCAAGGGCACTTGGACCATCTCTTCCTTTCCTTTGCCGCTTGCTAGAATAATCCCCCGCTTTTTGCCTTCGATTCGGTTGATATAACCTTTGCGTTCCAATGATTTTAAATGGGAGACGACTCCCATCGGCGAAGAGCAGCCGATCTCCTTTTGGATTTCCCGGACCGTCGGCGCCGCTCCTTTGTCTTTAATAGAGGATTCGATTAGACCCAAGATAAATTTTTGGCGATCGGTAAGACCAGTCATAGAGAACCTCCTAAAATCGTTTTAAAAATTGAATGGCTTTCCGGAGCAGAAACAACAACCGAGCTTCGGACAGCGCTTATAAATTCTTTGCCTAACCGAACCTTATAGCCTAAAATCTTCTCTGGCTTCGTTATAGCAACCGGCATTAAAACATTTCTCTTCTTCATCTTTGTATACTATACATAAATACTTTGTATACTACTAATGTATACTATCCAAAAATGCTTGTCAACCCTTTTTAAGAAAATGCTTTATTTTTTACAAAAATTACGCAGGGTTGACGGTGCGAAGCCTCGGATAAACTAGAAAACAAATAGCCAAATCAGTTAACTTAAAACTTATAGAAAGCTAGGCGAAGTACCGTCAAGAGTTTTTTAATTGGCTTGAGTGGGCTGAACCAAGTTATCCCTCTTAAATTTTAAATCCTCCTTTAAAGTTAAGGATTTGAGAATAAAGTCTTTTAGCTCTTTATTATTAAGAATTTTAAAGTAGTTTTTCTTATAAAAACCATCTGAAGAAACAATTCCTACTTCTAAAAAACAAAATGAAAGATTAATTTTCTTAATAGGGTCTCTAAAAGAATTATCTAAATAAGCATAAGATTCATTATCGAAAGCATAAAATTCTGATTCACCCTTTATTTTTATAGCCACTGCTAAATTAACTGATTCTCCGGGTAAAATATGAACAAAAGATAAATCAGGCACTTTATTATATTGGAATTGTCTTGCTTCCCCAAGTTGGAGAACTGGTTCACCTGTAGAGGCCCAACTGCCCAAAAATGATTTATCAAATATATTATTTAACTCTTGATTAAGAAAACTTATGTTTGCTTTACAAAACAAAGCAGCTTTTTCACCAAATAATATTTTTTCTAACAAGCTTCTCTTTTTATTTTCTACTTTCAAATGTAAAAATTTATGGCCTGCTGACTGAGTATTTAATTTATCTAATAAAATATTTACTACTAATTGAGGTTTACCGAAATAATCCATTAGTTTAAAAACAAGCCATCCTATAAAAGCACCGATTAATATTTGATACATTTCTTTATTTGGTAATAATCGTCATCTCGCGCCCTTGCTTCATTTGAGGCGTTTGGGCATCGATGGCTTTATACATTAGCTAAATTCTTTTTAATAAATTCCTTAATCGCTAAAACAGTTCCGTCCTTCACTTGAGGCTGGCTTTGGGCTACCCAGACAGCCATTTGATACAGTTGGCTGTCTGTAACGCTTAACCATTTATTATTTAAATACAAAAAGGTTAATAAAGTAGTAACAGCTATTCTTTTGTTACCATTCAAAAATGGGTGATTTTTGATCATTAAATAAAATGTAATCGCTGCTTTATCAATAAAAGTGGTATAAAGCTCTCTCTTGCCATAGGTCTGAAAAGCAGACGAAAGACAGCTTTCTAGTTTACCCGGGTATCGCGTGCCAAAATCAGGAATCGGTTCATCCCATTCCATCTGTTTTTGAGCCAGCTGATAGGCAATATATTCTACCTCTTGAATAGTGATTTTTTTCATTATTCCTTGCCTAATTTTTTTAGTGTCTCACTGTAGTCTTTAATAACCTTATCGACTGCATTATGGACTCTCTCCTTTTCTTCTTGCGTAATTTCTTTATAAATATCACCTAGAGAGTCTCTGTAGACAGCGTAAGAGCGGCCAATCCTTTCAGCCTTGATTTTTCCTTCTTTTATTAGCCTAATAATATGCATTCTAGAGTATCCAGTAATTTCTGACGCTTGTTTAACACTAATTAAATCATGTCTTTTCATTTGTAACCTTTCTTTACTTATGTTACAATTGTAACATATCTCGATCGATGTTACAAGGATTATTTTGTTACTATCGTCATCTCACGGCCCTGCTTCATTTGAGGCGTTTGGGCGTCGATGGCTTTAAAAAGAATATCCCAAGTATAGAAATAATTTTCGCCTTCTTTGACGCCGGCATCATTCGTAATCACGCCTTCCGGCTTATAGCCTTTAATCAAAAGAAGATGATATGACGGCTGGCGGCCGTAATGAGGATTCTGAAGTCCATGGGTGATAACCGGGACGACGACCGGATGACCGGCCGAGATTTCGCGTTTAATATCCTCGGCAGTAATATTTTTGAAATTTTTATATTTAAACCCGTAATAATCGGTCATAAATTTGCCCCAGGCTTCCGTCGAAAGATCCGGCTCTTTGCCGTAACGCGCGACCTGCCAGTTTTTCATTTTGATAAATTCGGCGTCTGCAGTAGCCAAAGGAATAATAGTGCTGCCGTTAAAGGTAGTCTGGCCGTTTAAGAAGTAGTAATACATGAGTGAAGCCGCTTCTTCGCAGGATTCCTCATGAATATTCCAGTTGGCATACGGAGCTTGCACGGTATAAGGAACTTCGATGAGGGCTGACTCTTTGATCTTTACCGGTGTCTCCGTGGGTTTTGTCTCCGGCCGTACAATTTCTTGAACTTCGTAAGCTGAATCTTTCCTATTTTTGGAATCGACATAATCTCTGTATTTGGGATAGCCTTTGTAGATTCCTCCGGTTAAAACAATAATGAAAACTGCAGCTATTACAAGAAGCCGGCTCTTTCGCCATAGCCTCTTTATATGCCTTTTTTTAATAAATTGGGGTTTCTTTTCTTCCATATTTATTCTTCGACTTTATGGAGAAGTTATTAAATGAAGTTCTCGACTTTGCTCGAACAATAATCATTAATTATTAATTGTTAATTGTGAATTGTTAATTAACTAGTATACTACCACTCCCGAAGTTTCGAAAGCCGACCAATTATTTATAAGAGTATCGAGCGACCAATAAAGCTGGCCCGAAACCGGGTCGTTTAAAATAAACTGGATCGGACTATAGGACGGGCCCGTAAAGCCGATAACTGTTCGGGCATGCTCGCCTTTCCAGGCAGGAATGAATTTTCCACCCGGCGTCATCCAGGGATCATAATATCCGCCTGGATAAACTCCCCAGATGATGACCGGGTTCCCTTTTTCAATCTCTTGGGCCAGCTGCACTGCTGACCAACCCGTAAAAGCTTGAGCATTCCTGTAGTGTTTGGCTGATTTTTCAATCGGCCCCCAGTAGACACCATAACCGGTTGAGTTTTGAACGCCAGTGATGCTTCCGACAAAGGCTTCATAAGGATCGCCCCAAGTCCCTCCGATATGAGGCGTCGGATCATAGCCGATCCAGCCCATAAGCTCGTCTTCGGAGACGCTTGTTTCCCTGTAAGCTAAAGCCATCTTGAGAGCAGCGACCTCGCAAGAGAGCGGATAATCCTGATAATCCAAAGGAACATCTAGCTTTACATAATTAGATTCGGTATAAAAAGTAGAACTAAAATCACTAGCCGAATCTAGGCCGTTTATGCTTTTTACTCCCGCTGACATGGTAATGGTGTAGCTCGCATCCTTTGCAAAACCATCATTCGGGTTGAAGATAAGGGCGTTCCCTTCCCAGCTAAATGCCCCGGCCCGGCCGTCGGAGATAGAGAAATGGCTTTCAGCCGAGACATGATCGACCGCTTGGTCAAAGAAGAAAGCTACGTTAGAATTGACCCTGACTCCGCCTTCGCCATTACCAGGAATTGTTTTCCAAACGTAAACTTTGCCGATCGTCATAAAATAATTATTCAAATCTTCCGAGACAAAGCCGCCTTTTTTATTCTTAGCCCCTGATTTTATTTTAAAATTGTGGTTTGTCTCGTAGCTTAAGTTTTGACTTGCAGTATAAATTAAGGTTTTATCGTCCGGCCAGCTTATATCCCCGAGTATTGGCGGTGTAATCTCCAAATGATCCTCGACTGATTTTTTGTCCATATCTTGGCTGAAAACAAGCTTAAGTTCTCTATTTGTAACTAGAACATGATCGCCGGTCGGAGTAAAAGAGGTTATTCCCGGCGCTGCCATTACAGTAAAAGCTCCTTTATAGGCAATGGTCGGCGTCCCTCTTTTCAAAATCTTATTGGTCTTTAGATCAAAAGCGATAATTGTCCTATAAACAGTGAGTTCATAAGCCGTGCCTTGGGTTAGAGGCTTTTTGGGTTTTACTATGAATTCCATCTTTTTAAGATCATAGCTAAGGTCATAGTCAACCTTAGGAGAGAACTCAAAGCTAAAGGCGGCCAAATGTTCAGCCCAATCGCTTAAGCTTATTTTGATAATGTCGTCGGCCCGGATATCTTTGGCGCCGTTTAGGGGAGTAACGGCAGCGACATTGGGAACTTTCTGGGTTTTTAAATTAAAAGACAAGTTGTTTCTCCTCCCTAAAGTAATTACCCTTTTGACCCCTTTAATTTCAATTTTATAATCCTTGTCTGGGTCAAGGATAACGTTTGGGGTAAAGACAAGTTTGTTAAAAAGGTGGTTTGAGCCCAAGAAAGACCCTTGCCAGGTAAGACTCCCTGGAACTTCCGGCGAAATTTTAAAATCTACTTCATTTCTTTTGACTGGCCGCGAAAAAACTATTTCGATCGGCTGGCCAGCTTTCAAAGTTTCGTTTTCGCTTAAGACAAGGGTCGCTTTTGGGGAGGGAAGAAAAAGCCAAGTGCTAAAAAGAATTCCTAGAAAAAGAAAACTTAGGAAAAAACGCCCGACGGTAATCTTCACTTTCAGGTGCTCGTGAATATCCTCTGGAAAATAAAAATTCTTAATGGCTGCGAAACATCTTTTCAAAATATCCTTTAGCATCTTCATAAGAATTCAAAACACAAAGTTTTTATCTTCAATCTATAATTTTAATTTTTAATTTTTAATTTTAACTGATAGCCTTTTATACCTTCATAAAGCGGCCCCCAAAGCATTCCAAAAGCAAAAATCATCGCTGCCTCTTCAACTGGCAGCCGCCAAATCATTATTCCCGAAGGCTCGGCGAACCAAAGCCCGGAGTTATTGCCGGGAATAATCGTAAGAAAAAGAGAATAGAAGATAAGATAGACGACTCCCAGGAAAATCCCCGAAGTTATAGCATCCCAGAGAAGATCCTTTCTCAAATAAATAAGGGTTAAAACCTGGATTATAAAGCCAGAAGCCAAACTTATGGCAAAAGAAAGCCCAACAATAATTTTTAGAAAAAGGAAGGCCAGAGGCCCGAAAACCAGCCAATTTAAATGAACTCTATGGGGATGGGGGACGGTTTTTAGCTTTTGATGGAATAAGACTTCAAAAGAGACTGCAGCGAGTCCTCCAAAAGCAAACCCGAAAATCAGAGCTTCGGTTAAAAATTTTAAATACAGGTCGGTTCTTCCAATTTCACTCAAAAATTGGGGAGAAACCAAAGGTTTTATCAAAAAAACCGGCACCGAGAGAACTCCGGCCCAAACCATCTCTTTTCTAAGGTCTTTTTTAAAAAAGAAAAGAAGGATGAAAATTATAGATGCTACTATAGAAAGCCAAAGATACATAATTTAGCGTTAGCTAATTTAATCTTAAATTAAAATATGAGCTATTTAAAGATAAAAATCACCGATAGTTTTCAAACTGAATCGGAAAATCCAGATTAGAACTTCTTATAAGAGACATAATTGCCTGAAGTTCGTCTTTCTTCGGCCCCATCACCCGAACGGTTTCCCCTTGGATAATCGCCTTTGCTTTGGGATAAGAGTCCCTGATGATTTTAGTAATTTTTTTAGCCTTCTCTTGATCCAAGCCTTTAACAAGCTTGATTCTTTTCCTTACCATTCCCCCAATTGTGTCTTCTTCCGGGGAAGTAAGGTCTAAAATCTTAAGAGAAAGGTTTCTACCTACCATCTTAGAACTTAAAACATCAATCAAAGCCTTAAGTTTATATTCGCTGTCGGCTACAAGAATAAGCTCAGTTCTACTTTCTGAAAAATCGATAGACGAATTAGAACCTTTGAAGTCATAGCGGTTCATTATTTCCCGCTTCGTCTGATCCAAGGCGTTCGCCATCTCTTGAGGATCAAAATTAGAAACTATATCGAATGAAAAATCTTTGCTCATAAATTAACTTAACAACTTAATAACATAATAACAAAGTAACAGTTATCAATTTTTTCCTTTAGTTGTTTGCTTTTTGGTGTTTCTAACTTTAGCACAAAAAGCCCTAAGCTGTCTAGACAATAAATCAGCATTACTTAGAACCTCGTCATATTGTTGCTGAGAAACTAAACCTTCATCTAGGGAAACATCTAAACAAGCTATTACTTCACTCAAGGAAGCAATTGAATTATTTAAAAGCAACTAAAATCTAAATCCGAATACCTTTCAGAACCTTCAGCGATGTTTAAAACAATAGATAAAGCAGCCCTATTGACTTGAGATGATAAACCATATATCTCTTCTTTGGGAAAATCCCTGGTTAGAATTTTAATCCTTTTTCTGAAAGCCAAAGCATCTGTATAAAATAAACTGGAAACTCTCCAAACCTAAATATCATAATATTTCCTAAGTCTTTATGTCCTTATGTTATTTTGTTTTTATGTTTATCTGATTTGCATATCCTTTGTAAATTCCCGATTTTTGACTTCCTCGCCTTCCTTGCCCAAAACCCCGATATCTTTGCCGTTTAGAGTGATATTAGTGCTTCCGGCATTTTTTGTAGTAAGAACAAGCTTTTCCTTGGCAGTAAAGATCCGGGAAGCTCCAGAAAGCATTAGGATCCCGTCTTTCTCCACTGGAACGCCATCAATCTCAACATAGACCCAAGCGGAGTTGGGACCAGCGTCAATTTTTAGTACTACGTTCTGGTTTACAGCATCTACAAGCGTAATCGGCTTTAAAGTTGCCGCAACATTTCTCTCAACTTCAGTCTCTTTCCCTACTTTATTTTTAGCTTTTACTTGAATAACGTTTAGACCGTTTTGAAGAGTAATTTTTTCCTTGAAACTGCCGTCGGGGCTTATATTAATCGGCGAGCCGTTTATATAAATATCTGCCCCCGGATCAGTTTTCCCAATAATTTCTATAGAATCGCCTTCAGCCGTCATATTGCCAGCCGGACTAGAAACTTCAAGCTTTGGAGCTGCAGTCAAAATCTTAACCTGCCAACCTATATAAAGAGCAACCCCTAGTGAGGCCAAAATGATACTGTAGATAACCAGGATTTTGGGAGTTAAGATCATTCGTGGATATTTGAATTTTTCTTTTTTTTGGGGAGAAATGGCTTGTTTTATATTGACTTTAACGTCTCTTTCTTTTTTATAAAGCTCGATAATTTCTTCCTGATCAAGCTCTAAATATTCCGAGTAATTTTTTAAAAATCCGATGCAATGGGTATCTGTCGGGAGCTTGCCATATTCGCCCTTTTCCAAAGCAGCAAGATATTTGGCTCGAATCTTGGTCTCTTTTTCAACTTCTTCCAGTGTTTTATTCAAGGATTCCCTTTTTTGAGCCAAAATTTCTCCCAGAGTTTTTTTGGGAGGCAAAGTTGTTATTGAAAATTCTGGAGGCATTAAACTTTTTAGTAATATAAAGTGGTTAATAGAACTAACTGCTAAATGCTAGTCACTAACCACTATTCTACTGCATTTTAACACAAGGAACCCTAACCTTCAATGACATCGGAAATGTCATCTACCAAGACATCTCTCGGTCTGGCACCATCTTGAGGACCGACAACTCCTCTTTCTTCTAAAAGATCAAGAAGCCTCGCTGCTCTGGCATAGCCGATTCTTAAACGTCTTTGAAGAAGAGAAGCGGAAGCTTTGCCGGAGCGAATAACCACATCGCACGCTTCTTCGAAAAGATCGTCATCGGGAGCATCGAAATCTCCTCCGCCGCCTGCTCTTACCGGCTGGGATAGGATTTCTGCGTTAAACTCCGGCTGACCGTTCTGTTTCAAGAAATCCGTTATTCTCCGCACTTCTTTTTCTGAAACATAAGTCCCCTGAATTCTTAAAGGCTTGGTTACCTCTGCCGAGACAAAAAGCATATCCCCGTTCCCTAGAAGCTTTTCTGCCCCTGATTGATCTATAATCGTCCTCGAATCCACTTGGGAAGCGACAGAAAAGGCAACTCGAGTGGTAATATTTGCCTTAATAAGTCCGGTTATAACATTAACCGAAGGCCTTTGGGTAGCTAAAATAAGATGAATCCCGACTGCCCGGGCCATTTGAGCCAGTCTTACTATTAATCCTTCAGCTTCAGAAGCCGAGACCGCCATAAGATCGGCAAGCTCATCAATTACAACCACAATATAAGACATTTTTTCCTTTCCTGAAGTATTAAATTCGACAATATTTCTCTTGCCAGCTTCTTGAAGGATATGATACCTTTTTTCCATTTCGGTGACCGCCCACTTAAGGGCTGAAACTGTCTTATCAGAATCAACAATGACCGGCGCTAAAAGATGAGGAATATTATTGTAAAGGGAAAGTTCAACCCTTTTAGGATCGACTAGAATCAATCTAAGTTGATTCGGCGAATTTTGATAAAGAAGACTTGAAAGGATGCTGTTTATGCAGACGCTTTTTCCGGAACCGGTCGCACCTGCAATTAGAAGATGCGGCATTTTAGAGAGATCAGCGACCTGGGGATGACCGGCAACATCCAAGCCTAGAACAACTGCCATATTAGTTTTTTTAGCTTTGAAAGTCCCGGATTCTAGGATATCTCGCATTCTAACGGTTGCTGATTTGGAATTCGGGACTTCTATTCCTACCAAGCTTTTTCCCGGAATCGGCGCTTCGATCCTAATAGGATGAGCCGCAAGAGAAAGTGCCAAGTCTTTGTCTAAAGTCGTAATTTTATTAAGTTTTATCCCTTCCTGCGGCTTTAGAGTATATTGGGTAACGGTCGGCCCAACATTAACATCAGACATTGCCACTTCAATCCCAAAATTGCCCAGAGTTTTTTGAATAATAGAGGCATTCTTTTTAATATCTCCGGAATCAGGCTGCGTCGTTATCGCTTCAAAAAGAGAAGCATCGGGGAAAACCCAGCCGGAGTCGTCTTTGAGCGGGAGGACTTCAAATTCTTCCCTCTCCTTATCGGGCTTTTTAAGATCAGATCTTCGCATTACTACCGGGGTTGGAGCATTGATTTTAATATCTTCTTTGGGAGCTTCTTTCCCTTCATCCTCTTTCTTAAATGAACTCCAAAACGCTCTTAAAGGTCTATTGGTTGCAATAAGGATTGAAGCGATTATTGCCGCTAAAAGAACAATGAAAGAAACGGGAGCATTGAAAATTTTTAAAATGTTAGCCTGAACTAGATAGCCGATATATCCGCCTCCCAAACCATCTCTAGCCATTTCCATCGAAGTTTCAAGCGGAAGAAATACATGGAAAATCCCGGAAAGAGAAGTAATGAGGATAAGAACACCTATTAAAAGGTTCTTTCCCATGCTGTATTTTTCAGGGAAAAAGAGAGCATAGCCGATGCTCCCGGAAATAAGGGGAGCAAAAAAGACTGTCCAGCCGATAAGTACTCGAAGCCTAGAATAAAGAGAAAGACCGAAAGTCCCTGCTAGCCCAAAGAGGGAGAGAAAAATAATAAAGGCAAAAACAAAAAGAAAAAGCCCTAAGATGCTCTTCAAGGTTTCTGAACTTAAGTTTGGCCTAAGCCCGCTTGCTTCTTCGATTTTCTTGTTTTTTGACCCTTTGGGACGGCCGGGTTTTCTTCTTCTAGACATTTAACTTTAGTTATTACATAACCTATTATATAACAAAGATAAAAGAACCAGAAATAGATTTTAAAACAAAAGAGTCCCGATAATGATCGGAACTCTTTTTAATAACTGAATTTTTTGCTTTTGTCTTTGAGCCTTTGATCTTAATTACCCAATCAACTGATTAACTGGTTAACTAATTACGGTGCTACTTCTCTCTGATCTCCCTCGGACCATGGATTAACAGTAAAGTTAACAGTCCTGGGCCCGCAATTTATAGTCGTATTAGTCCCGCCGTCTAAGGCATGGACAGTTACTTGAGCTGTTGTTGAGCCGCCAGCCGGAGAAGCAACGATATAGGTATGGTTAATCGGATTTGTAGTGCTCCCAGTAGCTGATTGGCCATCGCCAAAAGTCCAGTCGTAAGTGTAAGTCGGATTTACAAAGTATTGAGGATTTAAGATTTGTGCTGTTAGCTTGACAACCAGAGGCAAAGTCCCGCTAACCGGTTCAGCAGAAAGCGAACAGTTGTAAGTCGGGGTCGGAGGAGGAGTAGAATCGACAAGAGTGATTGGTTCCCAATCCGAAAGATTGCCGTGAGCATAAAGGCCATAAGGACTCTGATAATCAACACCTTGCCAATAGTTATAGAAACCATCTATCCAGCTGATTCGGGCAATATTCCCTATCTGTCTCGATTGCCCCTGTCCGATAGCATCTCTGAAAGCGATTCTCATTGGTTCAATAATTCTTGCTCTATAGGCAAAATAATTTGAAGAATGTGGCCCTACATAACCGGTCCAGATAATCCTTGTCCCAGTCTCGGAGAAGCTACCACCCCCGGGGTCGGTCCCTATAACTTGCAGCTTTTGCCCACTGATCCCCCCAGTATAAGAAGGATTGTTCCCTAGGTCATCAAAAATCTGAACATTTCTACCAAGATCGCCATCATTTGTTACCTTTACCTTAAAAACGGTGTTATTATCAGTACTCCCGTCCTTGACATCAATCGTTCCATCAGGATCAGCGGCCCCTGTTTCTACTCTTCTTAAATATTTGGCGTTCATGTATATATAAGGTTCTGGATGCCAATAATAATAAAAGTATGTTGTCCCATCATTGGGGATATCAAAGGCAACTTCTTGGCCATTACTCAATGTCATTGCCGGCCAATTTACATACAGAGAACTACTGATTACTGCTCCCCAACGGCTGACGCTAGACATCCCAGGATAAGTGACAGAGATATGGAAAGGGTTACAAGTTCCTCCATCGCCACTTGAACACACTGAAGCGCCACAGGCAAAACCGGTATCATAGCCATTGCCTAAGACTACTTGGCCATTGCCATCAGTAGAGACATTAGCCGCCGACCCGGCAAAGGCATTTCCACCAGACCAACCGGTCACATATGAGTAAGAGGCACATCCAAGACAGCCTCCTGAATAGGTTACCCACTTATTGCTATCAGACTGACCGGAATGAACGTTGACAGAAACTCCCGGAAAACCCACCCAATTTCCATACATATCCTGCTTATAAACATATACAACCACTTGGCCGAAACCGTCAGCTTTTGCCAGCCCGGGTAAAAGGAAAAAAACTGATAATCCCGCTATTGCTAGAAACCATTGTAATAATTTAATCTTTTTCATATTTGCTCCTTTAGAATACCCTCACGTTATATTCAGTCTTTTTATTTTTTAACCAATCAGTATATGAAGCTGCTGAAGAATTGCTAGAATTAGTGACCATAACTAAAGCATAAGCCGCTTCGTGATCTTTTGTACTCTCGCCAGACAAGGTAAAAATAAAAGGCTTAGTCACTTGGTCCTTTTTAGCGTTAAAGATTTCTGTCCATAGGTTCTTTGAAGACCTGAATATTCCCTTATTCTTAGAGTCTTCCTTATTGAATGCAAAGCTGAAGGTATAACTCTTGCTGCCTTCTCCCCAAGCAGGCTTGCCAACTTTCGAGTCGCTACCGGCTTTTACCATCGCTTCTTCAAAAGTGAGTTTCCCTGATGAGATATCATTAGAAATTTCATCAGCTAGAGATTTCGCGTATTTTTTTTCTTCTTGGATATTTTGCTGCGTTGCGGCTGATTTCAAATCAGCGCCGTTTTCATAATTCCTGTCAAAACGAATAACGACAACTTTGCCTTCACGCCAGCCGGTTACTTGGTCTTTAACCTTATTCTCTAAAAGAGTGCTTTTCATTGATTTTCTTGCCAAAGCTTTTTGTTCTTCAGTATATTGAAGATACTGGTCCTTGAGCCTGTTATCGATTTCTTGGCCGACTTCGAGGTCGGTAACTGTTATCCCTAAT
This sequence comes from Patescibacteria group bacterium, assembly GCA_023473595.1. Taxonomy (GTDB): domain Bacteria; phylum Patescibacteriota; class CPR2; order UBA1875; family JAMCYV01; genus JAMCYV01. The sequence continues at coordinate 15,253 of JAMCYV010000019.1, forward strand.
TTTTTGGCTTCTAGCTCGGCAATCTTCCAATTAACAAGCCTATCAATTAGCTGTTTTCTGACACTATTATCAACTTTTGCAGGATTATCGACACTTCCTTGGAAGTCTATTCCGTAAATTTGTTCATTTAAAGCTGTTTGAGTAATTTTTTCATTGCCGACTATGGCAACAGTATCTTTGCTGGCGGAAACCCCTTTAAAATACCCCCCTGAAAGAACAAAAAATATTAAAAATGAGGCCAAAAAAACAAACCAAGCCGTTAGCCAGAAGATTTTGTCTTTTAAAAAGCCAAATTTTGAATCTTTAATCATAAGCCCTCCTCCTATAACAATAATAAAAAGCCCTAATGCTAATGTCAATAGCAGAACTGGTTTGTTCACAGAATAAACAAAGTTTCAAAAAAGCTGGCTTTAGCCAGCTTTTTCTAATGACCTCTTAATTTAATTAGCTAACTATGGCGCAACTTCTCTTTGATCCCCTTCAGACCAAGGCTTTACTTTAATAGAAGGACTAACGGAGCAAGGCTGGGTTTCGGAAGCATTGTCTGCCTTAACTTTACCTTTGGCAGTATATTCACCTGCCGTTGGATAAACATGTTTTATGCTGCTTGCACTCTGATACGTGCTCCATTGGCCGTTACCGTTGAAATCAAAGCTATACATCGCGTTCTGAAGAAGATTGAGATTCGAACCTTGAAGCCCTATAGAAAGGGTTGTCGCAAGAGGGACAAATCCTTCTCTTGGAGTCGCAGAGATAGTACAGCCAGTAAGACTCGGAGTTGCCGGTACTGGAGGAGGGGGAGGTGGTGGTGGAGGAGGAGGGGGAGGGGGAGGAGCAGCCTTCAGTTTCCACCAAAGGTCGACTAGTGTCGTTGAGCCGTTATTAGCACAAAATTTGAGTCCGAGTTCATTATCGTAGCCAGAATGCCCGTCGTAACCAGAGCCCTGGTTCGGCAGACCGCCACAATAACTACTATCAGTATAAGTGTATCTCTGATAGAACCAATCGCCTCCATAAGAGCCAATAGAAGGATCACCGTATCTTAAGAAAAACGGGTTGGCCTTGCAGCTTAAAACATATTTATTGCCGTTGCTTGCCGTTGTTCCATAGCCTAAAACCAGAATTCCATTTATATAATAAGAACTGTACCCATTCCAAATAGGGACATTGGGATCGCCTGTAATAAAGTTTGCGCTTTTCAAAACATTGCTTGTTGGATAGCCGGAGCCGTCGGTTTCAATTGTGCCGCTGCCGGTCCCTGCAGCATCATAGGCATTAACATAAAGATTGTGGTTAAAACAGCCATCATAACCGCCGCTTGCAGTCATAACCATTGTCCTTACAATTAGACCGGCATAGCTTGTCCCACTGCCGGAATTTATTCCCAAGTTAGATTTTTCCCTGTATGTCGCTAAACAATCAGTATAGGTATAAGCTTCGGCTTTAGGAATGTATGACAGATTTCTCTCATAAATCTTAATCTTTAAATCTCTCTTCTTTTGATCAAACCAAGATTGAAAATTATCAGCAACGGCGTTTTCGCCTTTTTCTACCTTAACAATTGCCCAGATTCCGTCTTTTTCCACTTCTTTAGATTCGGCGCTTTCCTTAACTTTCACTTTAATTAGAAACGGTTTGCTTGTCTCGCCGACTTTAATCTCCCTTACTTTGTTTTTGAACTCACTAGAAGAAAAGACTTTCAAATTATTGATATACTCAAAACGACTGAATGAATCGCTCTGCAGAGTGTTAAAAGGAAGAAATGCTTTAGGACCAACCTTAGGATCGCTCAAAGCTTTTCCCATCCCTTCTTCAAAAGTAATTTTATTCAAACTGATATCACTATGGATAGAATCTACCAACTTTTTGGCATAGGCTGCATCTTCCTTTATTCTATCTTCTCTGCCAATGTTATCTTTCTCGATTTCTTCCTTTGAAAGGGAAGGATCTGGCGCAAAATTCTTATCAAATCTTATTAAGATATATTTCCCTTCCTTCCAGCCCAAAACCCGATCCATGAGTTTCTCCTGCAAAAGATCAGCTTTAACAAACTTTCTGCTTATTTGCTGCTGGGTAGAGGTCTGCTTATCATAGTCGCTGGCTCTTTTTTTAACCTCTTCTAGCACTTCCTTATCGGAAACTGTAACTCCTAGTTTTGCTGCCTCTATCTCGGCTGCTTTCTTTTCGATCAAATCATCAAGAAGTTTCTTTTTGGTGGCATTGTCAACCTTCTGGGGATTTTCCGGAGTCCCTTCAAAATATTGGCCGTAAATTCTCTCGTTTAGGTCCTTTTCGATAATTTTTTCGCCGCCGACAATAGCTAAAACACCCTTTTCAGCGGTAGTTCCTTTAAAATAACCTTTGGTAATCCCCAAGAATATTAAAAAAGAAGTTAAAACAATAGCTCCTGAAATAATCCAAAAAGTTTTTTCCTTTAGAAAACCGAATTTATTTTCTTTTTCAGAAAAATCGAACTTGCTTTTTTTTATCAGCATTTTTACCTCTATTATTAAATATAATAAAAAGCCTTAATGCTAATGTCAATAGCACATCAGTTTATAGTAGCAGGTAGCACAGTAGTCTGGGATTTATAATGATAGTAGCAACCAGTAGCTAGGAACTCTTCTGTAATACTGTGCTACAGATACCTGTATTACTATTTCCTGTGCTACTGACTGCTGACTATAGTTCTATCGTTACCGGCACGACCATAGGCTTTCTTTGAGTCTCTTTATAAAGATACTTGCTCAAATCGTCCCTCATCTGGTTTTTGACTTCGTTCCAATCTGGTGCTCCTTTAGCCGCTGCTTTTTCGACTATCTTCCTGATTTCCATCCGAGCATTTTGGACCAGTTTTTCAGATTCCCGCATATAGATAAAGCCGCGGGAAATAATATCAGGGCTTGAAAGGAGCTTGCCTGTTTTTTTGTCGACAGTGACAATAGCAACAAAGATTCCATCAGTGCTCATGACCTGCCTGTCCCTTAAAACGATTGTCTGAACATCGCCGACACCAAGACCATCAACCAAGAGAACACCGACAGGAATTTTGCCGTTTAGTCTCGCTGAATTCAGGCCCAATTCCAAGACTTGGCCGTTTTCCAAGAGAAAAATATTCTCTTCCGGAATGCCAGCTTCATGAGCAAGGTCACCATGAGCCGCCAAATGATGGATCTCACCATGAATTGGAACAAGAAATTTAGGCTGGGTCAGGGCCATCATAAGCTTAAGCTCTTCTCTGCCGCCATGTCCAGAGACATGGAGCGACCCTTGAAGCGGTCCTCTCGCTCCTTCTCTTATGACTCTTGCACCTTCCCTATAGAGATCGTCGATCATTCCATAAATCAGCCTTTCGTTTCCTGGAATTATCGAAGAAGAAAGGATTACAAGATCACCTCTTTTTAAGTTAACTTGTTTGTGCTCTCCTCGGGAAATTCTGGATAAAGCCGAATTCGGCTCTCCCTGGCTCCCGGTGCACATGATAACTACCTTATTATCAGGATACTTGTTAAGGTCATTGGAATTGATAACGGCGTCAGCTGGCACTTTGAGATAGCCATATTTAACCGCAATCTCAACATTATTTAGCATGCTTCGGCCAACAAAAGCTACCTTGCGCCCAGTCCTTTGGGCAACGTTGACAACTTGCTGCATCCTATTAATAAGGGAGGCAAAGGAAGCAACGATAATTCGGCCCTGGGCATCTTCAAAGATATTGAAAAATGAATGTTCGACTTCCTGCTCGGAAAGGGTGTAGCCTGGCTCTTCAGCACCGGTGGAATCAGAGAGAAGAGCCAGAACCCCCTCCTTGCCATAGTTTACAAGCTTTGCAAAATCGGCTGGCCTTTTGTCTTCCGGCGTGTAATCAAATTTAAAGTCGCCGGTATGAAGAGTAAGACCGACAGGCGTCCTTATAGCCAGGCCGACGCTGTCAGGGATTGAATGATTGATTCGGAAAAATTCAATGTTAAATGATCCAAGCTGGATCTTATCCTTGTCGGGATTTATGACTCTGATTCCTGCCCCGATTTCGATTTTAAATTCTACAAGTTTCCTTTCAATCATTGCTGCCGTAAGCTGGGGAGCGAAAATCGGCGTTGGAATTTTGGGAATAATATAAGGTAGTCCGCCGACATGGTCTTCATGAGCATGGGTGATAAACATTCCCCTGATTTTATCTTTCTTCTCTTCTAAATATTGAACATCGGGAATGACATAATCGACCCCCAGGTGTTCATCTTCGGGAAATTTAAAGCCGCAATCAACGATGATAATGTCCGTTTGGCCGTTTGGAGCCCTAAATTCATAGGCGGTCATATTTTTCCCGATTTCTCCCAGACCGCCCAGGGGAATAATCCTTAGAGTTCCAGCTTTAGTATCGATTTTTTGCTGGGTTTGTTTTTCTTTCTGTTTTTTGTCTGGCATTTTCAATTTTCCTTTCTCACGGAGTGCCGTGACTTAGTAGTTATTTGTAATATTCGTAGATTCGTCTATTTATTAGTAAATTCGTTGTTTATTAACTCTAAAATTTTAGGGATTTTTTTAAAATCTTTCTGTAAGACTTCTCGCATGCTCCCGTTATATAGAGCGGCTGCCGGATGATAAAGGGGGAGGTAAACCTGGCCGGCTTTTCTTTTAGGCTGGCCGTGAATCTGACTAATCCTGAAATCCGGAAGAAATCTCTCCATGGCATGCTTTCCTAAAAGAACAATTAGTTTTGGTTTAATAAGCTCAATTTGTCGGTTTAAATAAGGAAAACAAGCTTCAATTTCATCCTCTAAAGGGTCGCGGTTGTTCGGCGGACGATGCTTTACCACATTTCCGATAAAGACCTCGCTCCTTTTTAGGCTGATCGATTCAATCATCTCGGTCAAAAATTTTCCGGCCGCTCCAACAAAGGGTTTGCCCTGGAGATCTTCGTCTCTCCCGGGAGCTTCGCCGATAAACATGATTTCAGCCTTGGGATTGCCGTCGCCGGGGACATCCTTTATCTTTGTCTCATGAAGCCGGCACCTTTTGCATCTTTTAACTAACTCGGCGATTTTTTCTAAATTTTTAGCACTTTCTATTTCTTCAAGAGTTTCCATTTAATCAGTTAGCAATAAATAATTAGCAATTAGCAATACTTTGCAACTGTTATTTGTTAATTGTTAGTTGTTAATTAATATAAGTTCTGCTTCCATTTTTTCTAAATCGTATATGCAAAAGGTTGGTTTATAGAACTCACCGGCGATTTCTCCGGGGCGAATATAGATTGTCTTTTTGATTTTCTCCTCCCAGGGAGAATGCTTGTGGCCAGAGAAAACAATGTCATATTTCCCTTCTTCGGCCATTTTTCTAGCAACCCCATCATTGTGGCTAAAGCCAATTCTTTTTGAATCAAGTTCTAATGATCCCTTTCCTTCATAAATCTCAATATTTTGGTATTTTTCGGCTATTTTTTTAAAGAGTTCTCGGTCAAATTCGGCATTTCCTAATACTATAGAGGTCTTTTTAAAGCTGTTTTCTATTATATCAAGAATTTCCGGGCTTTGCAAGTCCCCGACAACTAAAAGATTTTGAACCCCCCTTTTTTTAATAATCTCTAGCGCTTTTTTTAAATTGAGAATATTGGAATGAATATCCCCAATTACCGCAAGTAACATTAAACTTTTATTTTATCTATAAAAACCATTACTTTTTTTTGTTCTTCTTCAGGATTATAAAACCACTCTGGCATTGCACTTAGCAACTTTTTCCAATACTTATAAAGTTCCGACAGTTCCTTCCCTTGAGGTAATCTATTAACATCTCCCAATCACGCTCTAGTTTCGAATTGGCGGCCTCTAATCCAAACATCCGAAACATATCGAGGTAAATAAAATCTACCATATGGCTAGCCGAATCCGAAAAAGCAAGAATTTTTGCCTCTATTGAGGAAGGCATGATATCTTTACAACGATGGGCTCTTACACAATGACTTACTTTTTCAAGTTTTTCCTGTGAAATTTTGCCCTTTAAAAAAATTTTGACTGCAACTTCAGAGTTAATTGCATGATCGTCAGAGTTACCGATATAGAACCCGACATCATGTAACCAGGCACTTAGTACTAAAACTTCTCTATCAGCTTGCTGATAGTAATCTTCTGAAATCTTAAGGACCCATTTTTCTACTTTTTCAGCATGTCGGTCAAGGGTAAAATATTTTTCGCCTTGGCTTTTTTCTCCTAGTTGAAGAAAATATTCTCTAGCTTCTTTTAAGACATTCATTTAGATAGTTTAAAAAGTTTATTTAGCGTCTTTTCGGGAAAGGACATATCGACCCATCTCGTCAATCTCTATAAGCTTAACTTTTATTGTCTCGCCTTCTTTTACTTCATCAGTCACTTTCTCAACTCTATGATCAGCCAGTTTAGATATGTGAACTAGGCCCTCTTTCCCCGGCATAAACTCGACGAAAGCTCCAAAATCCATGATCTTAACCACCTTGGCCTCGTAAATTTTGCCGACGGTCGGCTCTTCTGTCAAAGCTTCAACCATGGAGACGGCTCTTCTAGCTGCTTCTTCGTCGGTCGAAGCGATGACAACAGTGCCGTCATCTTCAATATCCATCTCCACCCCGGTTTCTTCAATAATCTTGTTAATCGTTTCGCCGCCTTTGCCGATAACCAAGCGAATCTTGTCTGGACTTATATGAAGTGTAGTCAATCTAGGGGCGTACTTGGAAATCTCGGCTCTAGGCTCTTTAATCGCCGCTTCCATTACATCTAAAATCTTCATCCTTGCTTCTTTAGATTGCTTAATCACTTCCTTTAAGAAATCGATTGTCAGACCTTTGACCTTGATATCCATTTGGATCGCTGTCGCCCCTTTTCTCGTTCCGGCAAGTTTAAAGTCCATATCGCCGGCAAAATCTTCGGCTCCTTGGATATCGGTCAGAATAACATATTTTTTGCTTAAGTCGCCATCGGTCGTGATAAGCCCCATGGCGACTCCGGCGACATGGGCCGAAATCGGAACGCCGGCATCCATGAGAGCTAAGGAGCCTCCGCAAACCGACCCCATCGAGCTTGAACCGTTGCAGCTTAGAACTTCAGAAGCGACTCTTATGGTATAAGGAAAATCAGTTTCAGATGGGAGGACAGCTTCAAGCGCCCGTTCAGCTAGGTAACCGTGACCGATGGCTCTCCGCCCCGGCCCGATTCTTCCTGTCTCGCCATAGGAAGCCGGGGTATCAATATAATGGTGCATAAATCTTTTTTCAAAATCCTGGTTCATCGATTCTACAATTTGAGCTTTGCTTGGCGAAGCCAAAGTGACAGTGGAAAGTATCTGGGTCTGTCCCCTCTGGAAAAGACCAGAGCCATGAGTCCTGGGCAGAAGCCCGACCTCGCTAGAAAGCGGCCGGATTTCATCAAACTTGCGATGATCTGGTCGAACACCTTCTTCCAAGACTGCTCTTCTAACCTCCTCTTTGATTGCTTTTTCAAAGGCTTGGGAGATTTGGGCTTCCTCATATTGATCAGCAAGGATAGTAAGAACCTCATCTTCTAAGTTGGCGATAAGAAGGCTTCGGGCAATTTTGTCTTTATGGCGGATCGATTCGCCCAGTTTGCCAGCTAGAAAATCAGAGACCGCTTTGTAGGCGTCTTCTTCAGCCTTTACCAAGGTAAATTCCATCGGCCGAACATTTAACTCTGCGACTAATTTATTTTGAAGTTCGATAGCCGGCTGCATTGACCCGTGGGCAAATTCCAAAGCATTTGCTAACTCATCTTCAGGAATTTCTTTGCCGCCACCTTCGATCATGGTAATCGCTTCTTTTGTTCCGGCAACTAAGATATCAAGGTCAGAATCTGCCATTTGTTCGGCGCTCGGATTAGCAATAAATTGTCCGGCAACTCTTCCAACTCTTACAGCTGCAAGCGGTCCTTCAAAAGGCGCTCCAGTAAGCATAAGAGCTCCGGAAGCAGCAAGTAACCCTAGAACTGCCGGATCAATCGAATCATCCAAAGAAAGCGGTGTCACGATAAGCTGGGTATCGTTCATGAATCCCTTAGGGAACATCGGGCGGATCGGTCTGTCAATCATTCGGCTTCTTAGAGTTGCAAGCTCTGAAGGCCTAGCTTCTCGCTTAATAAACCTGGAGCCGCTGATCTTCCCGGTCGCATACCATTTGTCTTGGAATTCAACGGAAAGCGGAAAGTAATCCTTTTCTTCGTCAACTTCTTTTTTTATAACAACCGTCGCAAGGATTACTGAATCGTTGCATCTTACTACAACCGAGCCGTCAGCAAGCTGGGCCAGCTTTCCGGTCTCTACTAGTATCTCTTTGCCGCCAAAACTAGCAGTTAGTTTTATTTCCTTCTTTTGAGTACTCTCGTCATTTGAGTTCATTTTTCCCTTTCTCGACGTATTGCCGACCACGTAGGGAACAGGGTAAAGCCTGTTAGTGCAAGCTCTGTCTCTGGCCCCTAGCGCTAATTATTATTATAAAGGTATATTATTCATCCGCTTTCTCTAAATTATTTTCTAAGCCCTAAGGACTTAACAATCTTATCGTAACTCTCTTTATTCTTTTTGGCAAGATAGTCTAGGAGCCTGCGTCTCTTTCCAACCATCTTGAGTAACCCTCGCCTTGAATGATTGTCTTTTTTATGAAGTTTCAAATGATCGGTCAGCTTTTTTATCTGCTCGCTAAAAAGAGCAATCTGGACTTCGGCAGAACCGGTGTCCTTCTCGTGGACTTTATTAGTGTCGATGATCGAATTTTTCTCTTCTTTCTTTAATGCCATCTCGGCCTCCTTTAGAGTTACCATTTAAGTATAGCAAAAAAACGCTAATTTGGCAAGTAGAACTTTTATAGAATAAAGTATTTAGAATTTAGTCATGAAACTCCGAATGCGGAAAAAATTGAGCTACAATCCTTTTCCGACAATCAGTTCTCCTATTTTGTCATCCTCGGGCTTGACCCGGGGATCCAGTCTTTAAACTCTAGATTCCCGCTTTCGCGGGAATGACGGGATAAGATTTATGAGGTCAGGAATAACAATAAATATTCGGTTACCTAGCGGAATAACAGAAATCGGAAATCTTTTTTGCATTTTGCATTTGAAAATCGCCGATTTTGGTTCTCCGGAGTTCGGTAAGATAAGCCCCTGTTTCTAAGGCTTTGCCGATATCTTCCGCTAGGGAACGGATGTAAGTCCCAGAACTGCAAGCTATTTTAATTTTAAGATATGGCCAAGCGTAATTTATTAAATCAATATTTAAAATCCTAACTTTCCGAGGCTCCAAATCCACCTTCTGCCCTTTTCGAGCTAGCTCGTAGGCCTTTTTGCCGTTTATTTTAATAGCCGAAAACTTGTGAGGCGTTTGTTCAATTTCCCCAATAAAAGATTGTAAAACCCTTTGAATCATCATTCTGGCTTGTCCAGAATCGGCCTTTTCCAGTATTTCAGATTCTGGTCTCCCTTCGGTCGCCAGAATGACAGGTTCCTTGTTGCTTGCTACTGGGCTACTTGTTACTGTGCTACTGATAATCCCTTCAGGATCACCAGTTGTTGAGACCTTCCCAAGTTCTAAGGTAGCCTCATATTCTTTATCAAGTTTTAAAAATTCCGCCTGTCTTTTGGTCGCTTCTTTGCCCACCAATATAATAAGAAGCCCGGTGGCAAAAGGATCAAGAGTTCCCGCATGCCCGACCCGCAAACGAGTGCTACCCGTCGTTTGTTTGTCCAGCGAAACTTTGGTGAAGTTGGATCGCTGGTCTTTAGTTTCCTGTTTACTGCCTGCCGGACGAAGCTCTAGCGTAGGCTGGTTTACTGTTAACTGTTTTCTGATATAGGCTACCACATCGTGGCTTGTCCACCCGACTTCTTTATCAATAAGTAAAATGTCGTTCATAATTTTATTCTACCCCAATTATCTATTGGTTCATTTATTTGCTATAGCAACAATTTGACACATTTAGATTTAAAGTTAAAAGAAGTTAAAAAATGAATTAGCGGCCGAAACCGCTATTCATAGCGTTCGACCGCTGCTACCCTTCTCTCCTATGAAGCAGAATTTTAAACGGAAGGAGTAGAATTAAAAGGATGAAGTAGACAAAGTTGCGTACGAAGAGTCCTGGGATTACTAGTACAAGTGCTAAACACCTAGGTACTAGAATCATCCGACATCTACCACGCAACCGCCCATTGCCGAACTGCTCGTTATAGAAGTAATACATATCCCAGTTGATAATGAGCAGCAAAATGACAATTGGCGTCCAAACAAGGATCATTTTTAAGCTCTCGAAAGTCATTTTTCCACCTCCTCGCAAAGACTAGAGACCCTTAACGCCACCTTGCTGGCACGCCCGAGAACGAACGGGCAACAAACCGCTCGATGTTTTCACTGGTGATCCCCTTCTTATGCAGAAGGTTGCAGAACCACCAATAGATTCCCTTTTTCATGTCTCCTCCTTGCCAATATACTTGGGAACAAAGTCCCCCTAGTCCGTTTCCTCCCAAATTTTTGCCAAGAAAGTGTTTGTCATCTCGAGCGAAGCCACTTTTGACGTGGCGAAGCCGAGAGATCTATAGATTTCTCCATTCTTGTCGAAATGACATTTTAATGTACTTCTCCACGCACTTCGTTTGGTCGAAGAATAACCTTTTGATTCTGATCAAGCCAGAATGACAACTTGCGCTACTTGCTACTGTCTATCAGTCACCACTCTTCTTTCCCATAACCTACGATCCAATTAACTCGTTCAACTATTCCCAAATTTCCTAGTTTCCTAATTAACTAATCCCTAATTCTCGGTCCAGACCCTGACTTCGTCGTCTGTGTCAATATCCGGATCTTTATGTGTTATCTCTGTCTCAGACGGCGCTGTCATATCTCCTTTGTTATCATAAAAAACGCTGTCGTCTATTTTTTTGCCGCCGATTTCTTTGTTTTTAAGAACGTCCCTCAAAGGAGTCATATCTCCTTTGTTTTTTGCTTCCTTCTGGATCTCATCCAGTTTGGCACTCTCCTTTTCCAAAGATTCTATCGCCTTTGAGATGGCATCGGTTACTTCTGGGGCCTCAAAAGAAACGCTGTCTTCATTATTAATAATATCTTTGATTTCATCAATTGCCTCTTTCTCTTTTTCTTCGACGGGCTTTGCTACATCAGATGTGGTTTCTTTCGCTTCTCTTTCTGCTGTCCCAATGACAGCCTCTGGAATCTGCGTCTCGATATGCTCGCTTGTCTCTTCTGCTATCGGTTTGACCTCTTTACTTTCATAGAGCCTTTCTTTATCCAACTTCTGGAGAGGTATAACAACTCTCTTCGTATTTTCGGTTTCTACTCCCAAGGTCTTCTTTAAATAGTTTAAAATTTTTGAGGATATTTCTTCGGTTGCTTTGGCGAACTCTTGATTCATAAGTTCAAATTCGGCTGAATGAAATTGGCCTTTGCCACCGAACATCTCGGCGATTTTTAAAACATCAAACCCTCTCTGCCCTCGAAGCTTGCCCAAAACCTTGCCTTTTTCTGTCTCCAGAAGAAGGAGGAAAACGTCGGCGCCAGGAGTGTTTCCGATAAGCTCATCAATCATATTCTCGACTTCGGAGACATTAAGACCAGAAGTTTTAAATTCTTCAAAGTTAACTTTCGACCAGACAAAACGAACCTTTTCTTCGAAAGTAAGCGATGAGAGTATCTTCCCCCAAAGCTTTAAAGTTGTAAGAGATTTTGCCTTGTATAAG
>JAMCYV010000019.1:26982-27887 GCA_023473595.1 Patescibacteria group bacterium
TACAACTTTAAAGCTTTTGGGGTGGTATTTTTATTCTTAAAGCTTCCGGTATCGTAAATTAAACCAGCCAAGAGATTAGTGGCGACATCTTCTGTCAGAAGATTCTGGCCCAAAGCTTCAATTATAGAGATTAAAATTTCGGCTGTTGAAGTAGCGGTAATATCTACCAAGTTAACTGTCCCGAAGTATTCATTTCCAGCATGGTGGTCAATATTTATGACTGGTTTTTCAAAGAAAAGTTCGGTATTTTTATCGTAAATTTTGTCGATTTTATCGACATCTCCTGTATCCAAAACAATGATGAGATCGTATTCGTAATTGCCTTTTTCAAAGATGAAATCGGTATCTTTATAAGCCTTGTTCTTGGCGGTAACAATGATGTTAAGGTGCCCTTCTTCGACATTATATGAAAGCTTATTGACCGGGTTTTCTTCTATATTTACTTTTAGAATGGTATCTTTGCTCCCAGCTATGTCCTTCTCCAGCTTGGTAATCTCTGGAAGAAAATTATAGCCCTCGGAAATTTCTCCACTGACTACGGCTGTAACTTCCTTTTCCAAAGACTTGAGTACAGAGACAAGAGCTAGCATGGAGCCAATGGTGTCCACGTCGAAATCGGTCCTCCCGACAATGAGGATTTTGTTGGCTTTCTTTATGAGTTCAGTGGTCTGTTGTTTGGGCGAAAATTCCATTAACTTGAGTTATGCAAAAAAATAATAATAAAGTTGATAAGCAATAATACCAAAGAACTTAGCCTTTGTCAAGGGCAAAAAGTTAGGTCTAAGTAAAGCAGTTGGAACAGATCCCGTGCTAAAATAAGCACAACAAATAAGGAGGACCTGTTCCATGAGTATTTTAACTAAAATCCCCAGTGAAAACAAAATTGAAAAAGAAGTAAAAAAGGC
>JAMCYV010000015.1 GCA_023473595.1 Patescibacteria group bacterium
CTAATAGTTCTTTTTTGAGACATATTAAAAAATCACCTCCTTACGCACCGATGGGGGTGATTTTATTTTAGACTAGCTTCGCTTTAAACGTACACACCAGCTAACGCTGGTGGTTTATATATGTAATCCCAATGGCGGCATTGCCAGCCGCCGTTGTCCCCGCCCTTCTCATGGCCTGGACAGACCTGACACCTGGTCTTGGCGATCTGAGCCGTGCCATGAACACCATGACAATTCATCATCGCTTCATCCGGATGCTTCTTGCCTTGGTAGTCCTTAGTAGCACAATACTTTCTGCACCACCTAGACTCATTTAGACACTGAGGGCTGCCATTTCTGGCATAATAGTCTACTTTCACCGCTAGCCCCTTCCGATTGTAAGCCTTTGTATTTTGACGTTAGTCAAGGCACTCCGAAGTTTCTTTTCAAGACCATCAAAGTCTTCAATGTCGGATGGATCGGCCAGTTCGGAAATTGCCCCTTTCCAAGCTTCGGCAAGTGAAACTTCACCGTTGCCGCCATCTTTGATTTCGGCGAAAGCTCTCTCTATTGCAGCACGGATCGTCATTTGTTTTATCCCTTTCTGCCATGGGTACTATAAAAAATACATCCTTCGAAGATTCGAAAGACGGCTAAATTATATCTAAAAACCGCCAAGATTGCAACCGTTTGCTATTCGGTCGGCTTTTCAATCTTTAAGACTTCATGTTCGATTGATTCGCCGGTAATCTTGGTAACGTCCTTATCAATCTTCTTGAACTCTTTGTCAGCATTATTATAGGCATTCACCGCTGTCCCTAAAGCCCCGCCGACTTTTTGAAAGTAAGAATCATAAGAAGCAAGATGCGTATTTAAATCATGGACTCTATTAATAATATCCTTGACCGATTCCTCAATCTGGAGCGCTTTTAAGCCCTGGAGAACCGTCTGTAAATAAGCGGCGAATGAGGTCGGTGAAACGATGATGACCTTCTTTTCTTTGAAAGCGTATTCGATGAGATCCCTGGTGTTGACTTTCAATGCCCCGACTTGGTTTACCAAAAGATCGTAATAAATGCCTTCGGAGGGAATAAACATAAAGGCAAAATCCATTGTCCCCTCTTTGGGTTTAATATATTTGGCCGTCTCGTCGATCCGGTTTTTTAAATCCTGTTTGAAAGACTTTTGCAATTCTTCTTTTTTGGCTTCATTTTTCTCGTCAATTATTTTGTTGTAATTTTCAAGCGAAAATTTGGAATCAATCGGGAGAATTTTATCTTTGATAAAGATCACAGCATCAACGATATCACCGTTTGAAAATTTATATTGCATCTGGTACTGGCTGGGAGTAAAAAGATTTTTTAATAAAGTCTCTAAATAATATTCGCCCAAAATTCCCCTTTGCTTAGGGTTTTTCAAGATATGTTCCAAGCCCTGAAGCTGTTCGGTAATACCGACAACTTGCTTGTTAGTGTCCTCAAGCTTGGTTAATTTCTCGGTCACATCTTTTATAATGCCGGCGCTCGCCCGAAACTGCTCCTGGATAGTTTTCGACGATTCCAAAAGGCCCTTATTCAATTGATCAGAGACTTGATTAAGCTGCTGCTGAAGCATAAGAAGACTTTTATCATCAGTTCCGCCGCCCTTCAGCTCTTCAAGTTTTTTATTAATAAAAACTAGAACAACAATAAAACCGATGGTGATAAAACCGACTATTAAAATAATAGCATTTTGATTCATACTACAATTTTAAGCTAATTTACTTTTAAAACAAGTAGACAGATTTAAGCAGTTGCTTTTTCGGCCGACCTTACAGGAAGAAAAACTTTAATCCAAGCGACTAAAAGGACTATTTGGATAACAAACATTATAAAGTTGGCGCTGTCTACCGCCGGATTCATCCATTTTGCCGCCAGCCAGAAATTTAAATTCATAAAGGCTCCGACTGCTAAGGCTAAGATAGAAAGCTCTTTAGTAAACCTAATTTCCTTACCTAGCCAAATTAAAACGGCACTAATAAGTAATACTAGTCCTGAAAGCAATTCTCCCCAGCTTACTAAAAAAGCAAAAATACTAGCATTTGAGGTCGCAAAACTATTAAGGAAATTTTTATAGAACTCGATTGGATTTTTGGAAGCAAAGGCTCCCAGGGTTTTTACGAGCTCCTCACCGCTCATTTTTTCAATAAACACTTTCTCAAAGCCGCTTTTCAGCCACTCATAGCCAACAATCCCCTGGATTAAAATTAAAAGTTTTTTTTCCATTTTTCCTCCTTAATTATATAATAACCTTTTATTCTTATTTTTGTCCTTGTAGAATATAATATTTGTAGGCTCTTTACGGGGTGTAGCGCAGCCCGGTAGCGCGCATCGTTCGGGACGATGAGGTCGTGGGTTCGAATCCCGCCACCCCGACCAGTTTATCTAAAAATAATAGAAAACCTTCGCCTTCTAGGCTTCCTATACATTATACTTCTCTTCGGCAAATTTTCTGCAGCATATTTCTGCCAATTTTCTTTAAGCCATTTCTTTTGGAGAACAAAGAGGTCCTCGAGTCCTCTTCTTTGCATCTCTTTTTTTATAACTCCGCCGGCATGGGGAGTAGCATATTTTCTTTCATGGGGAGAGGCAAAGCCGTGGGTATAGTGCACCATTTCGTGAGCAATAACTGAATCGATTAGAAATTCGGGAATTTTTTCATCCTTTAGAAGACCATTGATAATTATTGTCGTCGGCTTAAAGCTATTCAAATGCTCTCTTGATTCCTGCCGGATTGAACCGAGTCTTGTTCTCGCCCTCCGGCCAAACTTTATCTTGACATCATTTTTTTGCTCGATATCTGAAAAATACCGGTCCCAAATCATGTCTAACCGACCTTGCAAATATGCATCATCACGTCTATTCATACTCTAAATTCTACAGTAAATCGTAACAAGAATTTAGAATCAAGTAAGGGTTTTCCTAATTCTTTATCTTTGATTATATTCCGAATTCTAAATACTAAATTCTAGATTCTTATTTTACCAATTGTCTCTTCTTCTCTAAGCTTTCGTTATGGATTTTTGCGGCCCTTACCAGCCCAACAAAAAGCGGACGGGGTGCATAAGGTCGGGATTTAAATTCTGGATGGAACTGGATCCCAATGTAGAAAGGATGATCTGGAATTTCGATCGTTTCAACTAGATTGTATTGAGGATTTATCCCAGTAACTTTAAGCCCCAGATTTTCAAATTGGGTCAAATAGTCGTTATTAAACTCATATCTGTGTCTGTGTCTTTCGGAAATCTTTTCTTCCCCGTATAACTTATAAATAAAAGAATTCTTCTTAAGTTTGCAATCGTAAGCTCCCAGTCTCATTGAGCCTCCGTAATTTTTCTCATAAATATTCTTCTTTTGCTCCTCAATAAAATGAATCACTGGGTCCGGGGTTTTCGGATCAACCTCCTGGGTGTTTGCTTTCTTAAGGCCGGCGACATTTCTAGCAAATTCAATTACAGAAATCTGCATTCCCAAACAAATCCCTAGATAAGGAATTTTTTGTTCTCTGGCATAACGGGCAGCCGTTATTTTTCCTTCAATTCCTCTGGAGCCAAATCCCGGCAAGATGATCATGCCGTCAATCCCCAAGAGGCTTTCTGTTTTGCCTCTTTCTATCTCCTCGCTGTCAATCCATTTAAGTATTGGTTCGACGCCTTCTTTCCAGCAAGCCGCTTTGATTGCTTCATTAATACTCTTATAGGTATCTTCGTTAGACAAATATTTCGCTACAAGCCCGATAGTAAGCTTTGTTTTCCCCTCCGATTGGACTTTCTTATTCAATTCAACCCAGGTTGAGAGATCTTTCTCACCGTTTTTCAAACCCAATTTTTTTACGATATAATCGCCTAGATTGGCCTTTTCCAAGTTAAGCGGCACTTCATAAACGCTTTTAATCGTTGGGAGCGGAATGACAGCCTGTTCCTCAACGTCCGAAAAAGTAGAAACTTTGGCAATTTGCTCTTTTTTAATCGGATAATCGCATCTTAAGCCGATAATATCCGGCTGGATCCCTAAATTCCTAAGGTCTTTAACACTATATTGGGCCGGCCGAGTTTTGATCTCTTTGCTAGTTGAAAGATATGGAAGATATACTAAATGAACATAGAGGACGTTTTCAGCCCCGACTTTTCTTTTCATTTGGCGAATCGACTCGATAAAATGAAGACCTTCATAATCTCCGACTGTTCCTCCAATCTCGACAACATGAACCTGAAATCCTTTCCCAGCGTGAATAATGAGGTTTTGGATTTCCGGACAAAGGTGGCTAGTTAGCTGGACTGTTTTCCCCAGGTAAGCCCCCGACCTTTCTTTATCAATAATGTGCTGGTAGACCCGACCAGTCATAAGGGAGCTTTCTTGGGTGAGATTCGTATCTAAAAATCTTTCGTAATGTCCTAGGTCAAGATCTGTTTCTGCCCCATCGTCTGTTACAAACACTTCGCCGTGCTCGGCAGGATTCAAAGTACCGGCATCGACATTTAAATACGGGTCGCATTTCTGGATATTTACAGAAAAGCCTCGAGCTTTAAGGATTGCAGCGATTGAAGCTGCCATTACTCCTTTGCCGAGGCCGGAAAGTACTCCACCTGTTACAAAAATGTATTTTGTTTGATTTTTATCTGTCATTTCCCCTTAAAAAATTAGCCTACCTAAGGTCCGCCTAATGGCGAAGACGGATAAGCAAGCTCTAACTTTATATCTCCACCAAAAATATTCTAGTGAAAATAATAATTTTCGTCAAGAAAAATCGCTTTGTTATTTGTCATTGATCATTTGCTTTTTACTACAAGCAAGCCAAAGACGAATAGCTAATGACGAACTAAAACTTCTTTCTCCCCATACCTGAAACAATCCTTTTTAAAGGAAATCCCAAGATTTTTCCCCTTAGAAGAATATCTTCCCCAAAACGATTATTAACTAAATCCATAACTTCCAAAATCTTTTGGTCTCTTTTGTCCTCCGGGAAAAGGCTCAAGGGAGCGTTTTTCGTAATGCTGGTTACATAAACGCCGATTGCTCTAATCCCGATGCTAGCTCTGCGGGCTGATCGGGACTCCGCTTTCTCAAATTCTTGAGCTCGCTTCGCCGGCCAGATCTGATCAAGAATACCCATCGCCTCATTGTAAATCTTCAAGCCGTCATTTATAAAGTAATGTGCCCGGCGCCTCTTTCCTACTCCTTTAAAATCAGCAAATCGAAGCCAAATTCCAACTTCTCTTCCAAAATACCCTTCATCTCTCATTCTTTTGGCTACTTTTTCAGACAAGAGATAGATCTGTTTTTCGAGTTCCTTTTTTTGAACAACATTTTTGTTCAAAGTTCGGGAGTGGCCAAAGGATTTAGCGTCCGCCTGAAAATGCCAATCTAAGACTTCTCCGCTATCTTCTCCCCAAGCCATTCTTTTCAATCTTAGTCCGTAGACCCCGAATGCTTTTCTTAGTTTCCAATTATCAGCCTTTCTCAAATCAGAAACCATATAGATTTCCATTTGGTTGAGTCTTTTTTCTATATGATTGGCAATTCCGCAGAAATCCGTTAGCTTGCATGAGAGAAGAATTTCATCCTTGTTTTCGGGAGTAATAATGACCAAACCATCCGGTTTCTCGAGATTGCTCCCCAGCTTGGCAAGAAATTTGTTTGGCCCAATCCCAATAGAACAAGTAAGCCCTTCGCCGATCTCTTGCCGGATATCAGACTTAATTCTCTTAGCGATTTCTTTAGCCCCGTCAAAGCTAGAATCCCCTAATTTGTCATCCTCGGGCTTGACCCGGGGATCCAGGTCTTTGTTATCCTGCTGGATTCCCGCTTTCGCGGGAATGACAGAAAGGAAAGGTTTCTTTTTATTAATTTCTTTTTTCTTTTCTCTTACAAACAGCCTTGCTGTTTGCGTAACATCAAGAAAAGCTTCATCAATCGAAAAAATCTCAACCTTATCGGTATAGTGACCGAAGATTTCAATAAATTTCTTAGTCACTGAAGAATATTTCCGAGGTTCGCCGACGACTAAAATAATATCCGGACAAAGGCTTTTTGCTTCATGGACCGGCATCCCAGTCTTGACTCCGAACTTTTTCGCTTCTACAGAAGCCGCCGCTATGATCGTCCTTTTGGCCTGGCTGCCCTGAACGCCTATCGGCTTCCCCCTGAGAAGCGGATTGGCTTGCTGTTCGACAGTCGCAAAGTAAGAGTTCATATCGATATGTAAAATTAGTTTTTTGTCATTAGTCATTTGCTTATCCTTCAACTAAAATGGAGCAGTACATTACTTCAATAACTTAAAACTCAAAACCCAAGAGTCAAAACTGCAACTAAAAAATTATTAACTTTGTAATTTATTTCAATATTCCTTTACTTATTAACGTATTGTTAATTTTGAATTTTGAATTGTAATTTTGAGTTTTGATTTTTGACTTTTGACTTATCTTTCATTCCACCCAAAGCTCTTCTAAGGTCCAGATAAGCTTGATGTCGTTGTATTTAAGCTTGAAAATGCCCGAAGGCGAGCATTCAACGCTATAAAAATAATTAATTGATTTGCCTTCTCTTTCTTGGTAGGCAAGGTTTACTTTTTTAATTCGATAAGTCTTCCCGGCCCATTTTAAAACTTGAGGAATTACTGATCCCCCGCTAAAACTGGCCAGAACCTTTATATTTTCCTGCACTTTTTCATACATAAATACAATTAACAATTAACAATTAACAATTAACAATTAACAATTAACAATTAACAATTAACAATTAACAATTAACAATTTATATTGTAAGCAAGTATAGACTTACTTCTAGTAGACAAAGCTAAAATGTCATCCTGGACTTCCTGCCCGACTTAAAGATCATTCAGGCGGGGATTCAGGATTCAGAGGTTAGATTCCGGATCAAGTCCGGAATGACAAGAAAAGAAACCGCTGCCAAAAAGTAAGAAGGCTAAATATGCTTAACCATATAAGTTCCGGCTAACTTATAGCCAAGTTTTCGGTAATAGTCTCTTACCCCTACTCCGGAGATAACGGCGATTTTTTTGAGACTGAATTCTTCTCTCGCAATTTTTTCTGCCTCTTCAATCAGTTTTTTCCCTAACCCTTTGTGCTGGCTGGAAAATTTTTCTTTTTCTCCGACCGGAATTTCCTGGCCGTAAGTATGAAGTTCGCGAATCAAAACCGCTTTTTTGAGTTCAGGCAAGAATTGATTATTCGTAATTCTTAACCGAAGCAAAGAGTAAAGCTGACTACGATCTTTATTTTCAAAGCTTAGAAATACTTCTTTTCCACCGCTCGCCTTATAATCTTCCCGCCAAAGTTTAATGCCGTTCTTCGGCTTTTCGCCTTTTACTTCCCGGCAGCGAATGCATTTGCAAGCCCAATCATTTTTATTCTTATCATCCTCTAAGATTTGTCTTAAGTTTGAAAGCTTGCTCCCAGAAACGATTGTTTGGGCCGGAATGTCTCTAACTAATCTCTTCAAACGGACATAGTACGGGATGATTTGCTTAATCTTTTTTAAGAGATTGAAAAGCTCTAAATCTGAATAACTCTTGTATTCACTTTTCCTGAAAATTTCAAATAGTTCCGTCCCTTTTATTACCATGCAAGGATAGATTTTTAGATAGTCAGGCCTAAAATCCTCTTTTTCAAAAAGCTTCTGAAACATCTTAAAATCTTTGTTTAAATCTGACCCGTATAAATTCGGCATCATATGATAGCAAACCTTAAAGCCAGTATTTTTTAAAAGCTTTGTTGCGAGAACAGTTTCTTTAACTAGATGCCCTCTTCTATTTAGTCTTAAAATCTTGTCGTCCAAAGATTGAATGCCAAGTTCTACCCTTGTCGCCCCCAAGTATCTAAACCACCCAACTTCCTTTTTATTAATATAGTCAGGTCTGGTTTCTAAGGTTAAACCGACCAATCGGTGCTTTGATTTCTCATTTAGTTTTTGAGCTTCTATTAGATCTTTAGAAATTTTTCCATTCAAAGCATCAATACAGCTTTTAATATAGCTTTCCTGGTAATTTTTAGGGAGGTAAGAGAAAGTTCCGCCGATTACAATGAGCTCGATTTTGTCTATCGCATGCCCTTGGTTTTTTAAAGACTTAAGACGCGCCTGTACTTGTCTTTTAGGGTTCCAACTGCAAAGAATCGCCCGCATTACTGCCGGCTCATCTTTAAGATAGCTTTTGGGAACGCCTTTTTCATTAGGGCAGTAAATGCATTTTCCCGGACAAGGATAAGGCTTCGTGAGGACAGTAATAATTGAAACTCCAGAAAGCGACCGCATCTTCTTAGTTTTTAGAAGTTCTTCTAAGGTTAAATCTTCCTTAAATTCCCCTTTTTTAGTAAGTTCCTTGTAAGCTTTAAGAAGCGAAATATTGGTAGGAAATTTAAAGCCTTTGTTCTCTTTATGAACCTGCTTTTTTACTTTTAAAAACTCTTCTGCCGTTCGGACATCTTCCTCGACGGCTTTTTTGATAATAATTTGTGCTAAACTATCCATAATGAACAAAAAATTTGCTCTAGAGATTATACGAAAAACAAGGGAAGATTACAATAAAATCGCCGACCATTTTAATGTAACGAGAGCCTATCCCTGGAAAAATCTTGTCCCTCATTTAAACCGTCCCCTAAAAAACGGGGACAAGATATTAGATCTTGGCTGCGGGAACGGACGGCTTTTGCTAGCTCTTGATAAAAAGATAAATTATACAGGGATCGACGGTTCGGAGAAGCTGATAAAGATAGCTTCCGAGCTTCATCCGAAGGAAAAGTTTGTTATTGAAGACATCCTCAATTTGCCCTTTGATAAAGAAAGTTTTGATCTCATTTATTCTGTAGCTGTCATCCATCATATCCCTTCGGAAGAGTTAAGGTTAAATGTGCTCTCTGAGATTAAAAGATGCCTTAGATCTAAAGGAAAAGCGGTGATAACTGCCTGGAACCTAGAAAAAATGGAAAAATACCAAGAGTTTGCCTGCTACGAAAAAGAAGGCTGGGAAAAAGGCGATTATCTTATCCCTTGGAAAAATTCCAAAGGTGAAATAATTACCCAACGCTATTATCACACTTTTACTTTCGAAGAGATTGCTGATCTTTTTAAAAAAGTTGGTTTTAAGATTCTAGAGAAAAAGGAGATAGAATTTAATTTTTTCTTTGTCTTAGAAAAATAAGCAAGCAAAAAGCCCCTTTCGGGGCCTTTGCGACCGTCATTGTGTCGCATGTTGAGTTTGAGATTAATATTAACCCTGCCCAATGAAGGTACTAAAACCGCGGCTTCTGGAAACTTCCCTTCATTTTATCGCTCAAGAGTACAACAACCAATGCTGAAGGAGGTCTCCTCTTGAATTGGCTTTCGCCAGACTTCCAAGGCCCACCAGCATTTTGTCCAAGCGGGTTTATGTTGTTCGAGACAGGGCTAAAGACTTTAACCGTCTGGTGAAGTTCTCCTCTCTCTAGCACTTATTAACTGTGCCAATGCAGATTGCGCAGGGAGGCTTAAGGGGGGTTAAAATCACCCCTGAAAACTGGGCGATTTTTTGGATGCCTTCTTGCCGAGTTTCCATTTGAGAAAGCAATTTTTTGATGCCCTCCCTCTCTTCTTGAGGCACCGGACTTAGATAAGGGTAAAAGCCCTCACAAACTGCCGGAATTGGAGACATTACTCTCACACCCTTCTCTTAGAATATTGATAATAAACTAAGCTGCCATTGTTAATTTATGCTTAGCTAGATTCTAACTACGCCAACATTATAGCTTAAGCTTCAGTGTTTTACAATTATTTGACTGATGGGCAAATATCCTTGTAAGCGCATCTTGAGCACTCGCCGTAGCCGGGAGCAGCCTTGAAATCGTTTGCCGTGATTCCTTTGACAACGGTCTCGATCTCTTCAGTCACTTTTTCCAAGTCTTTTGCTGTCTTTTCAGCCACTCCAATCAGTCCTGAATCAATAAAGTGAAGAGAAAGCTTGTCTGGGATTTTACCGTTCAATTTTTCATAAGACAAGGCGTAAACTGAAAGCTGGCGATTTGACTTTGCCTTCCCGTCGGCCGTTTTTTGATCAGTTACTTCCGATGTTTTGAAATCTCTAATTTCGACTTCTTTGCCTAAGTTTTGATATACTGCATCATACCGGCCGTTGATTTTTACCTTCATCACGCCAAAATTTAAACCGAAACTAAACTTGCTCTCGATTAAATTAGGAAGATATTTTTCCTTTTCTTGACTCTCAAAGAATTTAGCTAGCGACTTTTTCCCTTCCTCAAACCTTTTTTCTTCGTGTTCTCTCGTTATCCAGCCTTGCGTTTCCCAGGATTCCTCGAAAGCTTTGATCAAATCCTCGGCTGCAACTGGCTGGTTATTAATTTTTTTAAGGAAATATTCTTGGACTGCCTTATGGATTGCCGACCCATAAATAACGGGGTGATGCTTCAAAATAGGGATTTCCAGAATATGAATATATTTAAACTTTAGAGGACAGGAAAGATAATCATCGATTTGATGAGGCGTTAAATTTAAAATCTTGCCCTCCTTATAGAACTTCTGAATTTGGCTCTCACTACTAGCTTTAGCGAATTTCTTGATTTGCTCTATTTTATCCAGCTTGTATTTACTAGTTTCAACACTTGATTGGTCTAATGCTTCCAAGACAAATTGGGAGACTTTCCTCAAACGTTTCCCCCCGTAATCTTCAGCTGAAGTTAGATAAAGTTTCTCTCTGGCTCGAGTCATCCCTACATAAAAAAGCCGTCTTTCTTCCTGGAGATGGAAATCTCTCTCCGGAAGCTTTTCATGCAAGAGTTCCTCTGGGAGAGGTAGAGAATCACTTTTTCTTTTGGAAGGAAAAGCGTCATTCACCAGGTTTACCAAGAAAACAATCTTGAACTCCAAACCCTTGGCCTTGTGGACTGTTAAAATGTTCACGGCATCGAGATCAGGGTCGATCTCGGCTGTCGCCGGATCGTCTCCGGCAGAAATCAGATCATCAACCTGTTTTCCAAAATTCTGAATTGATTTATCGACTGAAACATACTCAAATTCAGTAATTTTTTCAAAAAATTTGGCAATATTTTGGATTTTGACTTCTATTGAAGAATCTTTAACTGCTCTTCCTACCAAGTTTTTCAAGTATCCTGATTCGTTTAAAAAGGCATAAACCACTTGGCCACAAGTAGCCTCCCTCGCCATTTCTCGGTATTTCTCAAGATCGCTTAAAATCTTAGAAATCTTATCATCGGTTTCTAAAGTCAAGACTAGGCCTTTAGACCCAATAGTCTCTGCCAAGGTCCGGTTGTTTTTTCTGGCATGGCTTGTAAGAAGAATCGCTTCAGAAGTAAGGATATTGTAAAGCTCCGAAGTAAGAAGATGATAAAGGCTAAGACTGTCGAAGGGATCATTTATTGACCTTATAAAAGCTAAAACAAGCTTAATTTCCGGCTGATTATAAAGCCCTTTGCTGCCGGCAAATTTATAAGGAATTCCTTTGGCCAAAAGCGCTTGCATAAAAGATTCGGCCTGGGAATTGGCCCTGACCAAGACGGCAATGTCTTTAAAGCTTGTACCTTTACTAACTTCGTTTTTAATAAGCTCTGCTAACCTGTCAGTCTCTGAGGAGACACTGTCGCAATGAATATGGTTCGGCAAAATATTTTCCAAGTCAGATTCGGCGACTAGCTTTTTATCAACCTTATTTTGTACTTCCAACCGGTCAGGATCGTTAAATTTAATAAGTTTATAAGCAGAGTCAAGAATAGCTTGGCTAGAGCGATAATTTTTGGTTAGGACAATCTGTTTGGCTTTCGGAAAGACCTCTTTAAATTGCATAATGTTAGAAATAGCCGCTCCTCTGAAGCGATAAATACTCTGATCATCGTCGCCAACGACTGTTATATTCCCTTTCTCCCCAGCAAGAAGCACGAGAAGCTCGTTCTGGGCAAAGTTTGTATCTTGGAATTCATCGACTAAGATATACTTAAATTGGTCCTGGTATTTTTTGAGGACCGATTTTCTATCTCTTAAGAGTCTAAGAGATAGAATAAGCTGGTCGCCAAAATCAAGATTGCCTGCCTTCATCATAAGCTCTTGATATTTCTCATAAGCTTCAGCAATTTCAAGATGTTTTTCTATTTCTTCGGCTGATAATTGATCCCTCAAATTTGTCATTCCAGCTTGACTGGAATCTTTCTTGGTTTCCGATTCTGGTCTCTCCCGACCACCATCGGGATCGCCAGAATGACCAAAACTGAAATCCTTTTCCCTCTTTCCTTTTTCCTTAACCCAGCCTAAGTACTCCTTGGGGCTAATATTTTCGTCTTTTAGCTTGAAAAAATTATCAAGTAGAGCCTCCAAAAATTTTGTAGGGTTTCCCAATGGCCGGAAAAAATTTAGATTAAATTCGAAAAGATGTTCTCTCATAAAAATTACTTGCTCAGGTCGGGAAAGGATTTTGAAATCAGAAGGCAATCCAAGTTCCAAGGCATTTTCTCTTAAAATCCGGTCGCCGAAGGCGTGAAAGGTCGAAATCCAAGTATCAACAAACCCATACGGAACAAGTCTATCTACCCTTTCCTCCATCTCTTCGGCCGCTTTGTCGGTGAAAGTAAGGGCTAGAATTTCTTCAGGTTTCGCAAGCTTTTTCTCTATTAAATAAGCGATTCTTCTTGTAATAACCGCTGTTTTACCAGTACCGGCTCCGGCTACAATAAGAAGCGGCCCTTGACCATGAGTTACCGCAGTTTTTTGTTCTTGATTCAAACCCTTCAATAATTCTCCATTGTTGTCCCGATGCTCTGACAATTTGTCAGAGATCGGGATCCCGGCCGTAAGCGTCGGGACCTTCTGCTCTTCATTCATAAAAAACATTTTAACCCTCTTAAGGAAAAGAAAAAAGTAGACAAAACGGTAGTCATGATTCAGTAGCAGGTAGCGCAGGAAAGATAAAGGTAGGTTAAACAATAGCCAGAAAAAATCCACTGGTTACTGACTACTGAACACAGAAATTGTTTGCTTTTGAACAAATAAAGTGCTATAAAATGAATAGTTAATTTTTGTTTAATGAAGAAAAAATTAGTCTTTAGGACAGCAAAGCTTTTATCTGACTCAAGAAAACTAAAGAGTGATTCAGGTGTTTCTATTGCCTATGAGCATCAACCGAAAGAAATTGATGAGCAAAACCATGGCTCTCTCTTTGTCGTTATCGAACTTTCCGGGCCAGTTGCTTCTTCCCAAGAAATTTCCGAGCTTATTATTGATACTCTTCACAGTGAATATTATAGAGATCTCGATCGCGATCCCTTGGAGAGTTTTGAAGCTGCCCTTTCGAAGATTAATGAGGAATTAACCGATATTACAGAGCAAGGTAAAATCCACTGGCTTGGTCGCTTAAATGCCGTTCTTGCCGTTATTTCTGACCATACCTTGCACTTAACTCAAGCTGGAAACGCTGAAGCTTATCTCTTTAGAAAAAATCAGATGAGTCATATCACAAGCGACTTGGCCGGAGATAATGTTAACCCTCTAAGAACCTTTATCAACATTGCTTCAGGTGAGATCCAAGAAGACGATAAGATCGGTTTTTTCAGCCCCAGTGTTTTCTATCACCTTTCGAAAGAAGAATTGCAAAAATATGCTACCGAATTCCATCCTAATATTGCTGTTTCTCATATTGCCAGCCTCTTAGATGAGATGGGCAGCCAGAGGAAATTTTCGGCTCTTATTATAGAGATGTTAACCCCGGAAGCTTTAGCCAACGATACGATTGAAGAAGCCCCGGATGAGGTTTGGATTACGGAATCTAAGAGCGGGATAGAGGCTGTAACCGAAGGGACTTCGTCTGTCATTTTAAAAGCGGCGACAAAATCATTAAACTTTTTAAGAAGGTTCAGGGATTTTGTCAAAGTAAGTGTTATCCCCTTCGTTTTAGGTCTTACCGGAAGCGTGGTTAACTTTGGCCGGTCTATCTTTTCTCTTTCAAAAAGAAGGAGGAGAAAAAATGTCCTTATCGAGCCCAAAGAAGCAATCGCAACCGAGAGATTTACAGAAGAATTGCCGGAAGAGATGTCAGGCTATGATACTGATAACACCCAGCTTACAGAAAAGCCAGAACGCACCTCTCTAGTCTATTCGACGCTTAATAATTTTGCCGGCGGCTTTAAAAAGACTAGCCAAGCAGTCAAATTCCCGAAAAACAGAAATTACCGTTTGATTATAATTTCATCCCTTGTAGCAGTTATCGTTCTAGTTACTGCCTATAGCATTTTTAATAAAATCAAAGCTAACAGATATAATTCAGCTAAAGTCAGTCTTGAAACTGCTGTTTCTAAGTTCAGAGATGGCGAGAATTTGCTAATTTTAAATGAGAAAGAGAAAGCAATCATAAGTTTTGAGGAATCGAAAAATCTCACTTTAAAAGTTAAAGAATCAGGGCTTTTCACCAAAGAATCTGACGATCTTTTAGCTCGAATTAAAGATAAAGTAGATCAGGCTTCAGGGATTGTTGCCTTTACTGGTGAAGCTTTTTCTGATTTTAACGGCCTCCAGGCCACCGGCCTTTTAGGAATTCAGAAGATCGGCGATAATTTTTACTTTATAAATTCAAATACTGGAGCAGTCTATGCCGCCAATATAAAAACCAGCGAAGAGGTCGAAGTAGTGAAAAACTTTGAGTTTTCCGGCAAACCGGTAGCCGCTGTTGCTGTCGAAGATACTAAAAAAGCGGTGATTTTAACCGACACCCCAGCCCTCTATGAATTCGATCTAGAAACTAAAGAAATTTATAAGCTCAAAATGTCTGATCCATTGGAAAAAGGAATAGCTTTGGCAAGCTTCGGCTCCAATATCTACGTTTTAAGTAGAGACGATTCTACTGTTTATAAGCATATTAAAGTCGTCGGCAGCTATTCAAAAAAGAATAATTATATTGTGAAAGCAACCAATTCCAATGCAGGAAACGGTTCTTCTATTGCCATCGATGGCAACGTCTACATCCTCTCAAATGATGGAATAATTACCAAGTTTGCTTCCGGCATCCAGCAGCCTTGCGAAGTGAAAGGACTCCCCCAAAAGCCAGGCGAAGGCAGTATCCTATATGCCAGTCCCGACATCAAGGGCATGTATATTTTAGATAAGTCCAGAAATTCGGTGATTGTCATTGATGAAGTCTTCAACTTCGTAAAGCAAATAAGAAGTGACAATTTCTCTGATCTTAAGGGAATCTATGTCGGAACTGATAACATCATCTATGTCCTCTCCGGCGCCAAGCTTTATAAGATAGAAGGTTAATGCAGCCTTGACTGATAATAAAATTTAAGATAAAATGCTTACGCATGGGTAACAGGACAGAATGCTATCCTCTTTACAAAATGGACTTTCAACGGATAGGTCAGGGGTTCAACTCCCCTGGGCTGGTCCTACTGAGGGATTCTGATAGCATAGGATAGGCGGGAGGCTTTGAAGCGCTATCTCTGGGTAGTCGTCGAGCCGTCCTTGGGATTACCGCCCTTGAAAGGGTTGACCCCAAATATTTGGCTCAGTGATTGAGTTTCTGGTTAAAACTTAACCCATAAACAAGAGATCGCTAGTACAAGTTTGGCCTCAAGGATCCCATGCACGGGGGAAACAAACACTTATCGTATTAAAGTTTTTGTTTCCCCCACCTCTTATTTTAGAATTACTTTATTTTTCTCTAAGAACTAAAACGCAACCGATTATAAAAAAGGAAATTAAGACAGTGCCGATTAAATCAGTCGGCAGGTATTTTATTGTTGCTATAAAAAACAATCCTGTTCCTAAAGATATAAAAAGAAAACCCAAACTTAAAAGTCTCTTCTTTTTAATAAAAGAGAAGATTGAAAAACAAAGCGCTATTAGGCCAAGAATTGCGTTATGCATAAATTTATTATCTTAAGTACTTCTCTTTATTTGCCAAATGTTCCTCGAAAGTTCTAGAAAAAATAGTCTCTTTGGTATCCTGGCGATTCAAATAATACCAATAGTCCGTCTCTACAGGATTCAAGGCCGCCTGAATAGCCGAAAGACCTGGATTACCGATCGGCCCTGGGGGCAAACCTTTGTATTTATAAGTATTATAGGGAGAATCAATCAGAAGATCTTCCTCAGAAGCCTGGGGGTCATTTTTCCCGGTTATAAAGTTAATTGTTGAATCCACCTCGAGAAGCATATCATTGGCCATCCTTTTATAGAGAATTCCGGCAACAATCGCCCGATCACTGTCTGTTCTGACCTCTTTCTCTAAAACAGAGGCTATGGTCAGAACTTCGTGAACAGTATATCCCTTACTCGCCGCTTTATCCCTTAATTCTTGGTTGAATTTTTTATTGAAGTTATCAAGCATCTTTTCAACGATAGTTTGACCACTCGGATTTGCAGAGAGAAAATAAGTATCTGGGAATAGATACCCTTCTAGGCTGGCATCCACCGGCTTATCTTTTAAGAAATCATAAAGATAATTTCCGTTTGCCGCCTTAAGAAAGTCATTTTTAGAAACAACTTGGTTTTTCTCTAAATAATCGGCAATCTCTGAAATTTTCCATCCTTCGGGAATAGTAATTCTTGAAGTTGAGACTTTCCCCTGGGTCAAGGCTTCAGCGACTTGTAAAATATTCATATTTTTATTTAGCGAGTAAACCCCGGCTTTGATTTTCGAATTTAAGCCTGCATATTTAAGATAAATTAAGAAGGTCGTCGGATGCTTAAGAAGCGACTTTTCTTCTAAAGATTTTGTAATCTCCCTTACCCCCTGCCCGCTTTTAATCTCAAAAACCACTACTTCATCTTTCCTAGAAGCCGGCTGTTTGAGATTGCGACTGAAAACAAATAATGAGACTGATGATAAAACAACAGCCCCAAAAATGAGATATATTAATACATTTTTTATTTTTAATTTCCTGTTCTCCATGGATTTATTTTAATTATCTTTTAAATTGTCATCTCGAGCAAAACCACGTCTGGCGTGGTGAAGCCGAGAGATCTCTATTTTAGATTCCTCCACTCCCTCCGATGGTTATCGGAGTGTCGGTCGGAATGACAAATGAATTATTAACTGTTAATTGCTTGCTGTTTACTTTCTAAGGTATCCTTCCAAAATTATCGCCGCGGCCTCGGCATCGACTCGGCCTTTTTCGACTCGAAAATTAACGCCTTTTTTCTTTAATCTCTCTTCGGCCAGAAGCGAAGTCCCGGTCTCGTCCTCAAAATCGATTCTAATACCCTTTAACTTTTTGCCTAATTCAAGGGCAAAACTTCTGGATTCTTTGGCTTTTTCACCCATTTTCCCACTCATCTCCCTGGGAAGACCAATAATTATTTTTTTCACCCCTTCTTCTTTTATGATATTAGCAATATCTTCTAAGGCAGTTTCAATATCAAAAGTCGCAACCGGGAAAGAAAGAATTTGAAGTTCATCAGAAATAGCCACCCCCACCCTTTTTTCTCCGACATCAACGGCTAGTATTTTGGACATAAAATTAATTTGATTCCTCAGTTTTTTTGTTTTTTATTTTGCTTTTTAATTTTTTTTGAAAAGCTAGATACCTCTGTATTTGTTCTTTATCATATTCGAAGTTACTTAAAGCTTGAGATTTATCAATATTTCCTTCCTTATAATTTGAAAGAGTATTCGAAGCAAAATTGTTAGTACTAGCACTAAAGTAACTCAGCATTGAATCAAGCTCAGAAATTTCGTCTGCCATTAAAAAATCATAAAGAATACCTCTATTGAAGGAGTCAAAGATAAATAGTCTCTGTAATTTATCAAATTTGAAAATTGTATAGATATTTTTATCATCGACAGTAATTTTGCGAAGCATTTTATCAAATTCTTCCTTATAAGATTCTAGGAAGCTAATATTAAAGTCGATCTCTTTAATTAAATTAGACAAGACTTTTTTCTTTTCTTCATTATTTTTAATTTTCTCTGTTAAATAATAGAGGGTGATTGAAAAAGTAAAGCCAAAAATAGACCCAAAAAATGTTGCTGAAAGATATTGCCAATAATTCATTTTAACTCCTATTGATTTTTAATTTCCTCTTTTACTACTTCAGTTTTTATGTTCAAGTGGTTTTTAAGCCGGGGAATCCGTTTTATAAATGATGGCCAGAAGTGGAAAGTCACGTCCTTCACCCCTTCTTGGCCCAAAATATATTGTCGGCTTTTGGCCTCTGTCTGGCCGATAATTTCATTCATCAAGCTATCTTTATCGAAAACTGCGCCTAGATAAGCATCTGATTTTATATTAATGCTCATCGTTCCGGCTTTGAGATCGACTTTAGAAAAAGCCATTTTCCGGCCATCATAGCCGTCTTCGACAACGCCTCTCCTAGTCCCGGCTTCGTCATTTAACTTCTTTTTATAAGCTTCTCTTAATTCACTTTCTTTGTAAGACAGACCCATTGCTTCAATCTTCAAGGTTAAGGTAAATTGCTCCCCTTCGGCGCCAATCCCTGGAGAACTCGAAGCGTCGGTAATAACAATTTCAGTGGCTTCGTCAGGAAGGCTGTAATCTTTCTTTATCTTTTCTTTAAGCTCTTTTTTAACCTTTTCCTTGGCCTCGTTGGAATAGCTTTCCCTAGCTTTGTCAAAGTCTTCTTGGATGACTATCTTGACTTCCCGGCTTTCACCTCCGGACATCGCCTGGGAACTGACTCCGGTTATCTTATCCTGTTTTGCTGTTCCCGAAAAAGCAGGGATAGTAAAGGCGGAGGGCCCGACATTATATTGGCTGCCAACATCATCAGCCTCTATGGAAACATTCATTGAGCCAGGAACTATCCCGCCCCCAGGATCAGTGTAACCTGGGACATCGACATTAGCAGTCGATCTAAAGATAAGATTTCCTGTTTGAAATCTGGTTCCGGCCACTAGAGTTTGAGGCGTAGTACTAAAAGAATTTCTAACGTTAATTATCCCTGTCGCCTTAGTACCGATATTCTTTGTGCCCGTTGAATGAAAGCTCTTTTTATCCTCTTTTTTTATTTCGACCAGCTCTCCATGAAGAAGACCCCGATCAATTTTAGAGTCAGGCTCTGCCTTGTCAACCGTAACATCGGTCTCGAAAGCTTTCTTCTGGGCATTAACCTTAATCGTTATTTCTACTCTGGGAATATAGAAATAGCCGGCAACTCCAAGAATAGCGATAGCTAAAAAGGAAAAAGCGGCAATCCCCGCTTTTGGCAGTTTAAAGCCAATTTTCTTTTGGTTTTGCAAAGCCGGTTTTTCCTTTGCAGGTTCCGCTTGCTGTTCTTTAGCCTTAGCTTCCTCATTATTAATCTCCTCTTCTTTAACCACAATTTCACCTTCAGGCAAGCTCTCTTTTTTGAATTCAGGCTCCTTTCCTTTTGAATTAGGAGTCTCATTATAGGCGATCGGAACCTTCTCTTTCGTTTCTTGAATAATCTCGCTACTGGTATTTTCCCTTTCTTCTTTAGCTTCTCTTTCCCCCGAAAAAGTAGCAAGCCCCACGTTTTCCGCTAAAATCCGCCCGACTTTATTCGAAGTCACTAGAGTGATCGTTTTTCCTTCTTTTTCGGCCTCTCTTTTTATAAGCTTTAAGTTAACGACACTCTGCAAAAGAACCGACTCTTTGGGCACAACCAAAGAAATCTCGGATTCTTCCACTTTCTTCAAGCGGTCGATAACCGAAGTGATTTCCTCATCTACATCTAAAAATATTTTCTTCATTCTTACTACTAATTACAAATCTTTTACAAATATACGAATATTGAAAATGAATTTTTTATGTTAATAGTAAATTAGCTGATATTTGTACATTCGTAATAATTCATAATTCGTAGACTAGGCTGAAAATGCTTTTACTACTTTCCTCATTATCTTACCTATGGTATCACCTTCCTCCTCCTGATCCAAGACAAGGTTCGCTAAGGCCATCGGAGTTACATCTTGCTGGTCTTTTATCGTCTCTGTTTCATCAACAATCGTCGTCACTTCTTCTGGCTTTATAAACCTAACCTTCGGTTTATGGGCAAATGGCAGATCTTTGTACCAATCACTGCCTTCAAGAACATCTTTTATCTCCGGGAGTGCGCTTCCCCCGCCGCAAAGAAGAATCTTAGAAGGTAAAAGATCAATGTCAGAAAATTCCGAAAGCGAAAGTTCGACCCCGGAAAGCCAAACTTCGGCATCTTCCATAAGCGCCTCTCCAACCGTTTTTTCGCTGTCTTTAGTTAATTTCCCTTGTGAATATGCGATTTTAATCTTCTCCGCATCGGCAAAGGTCGTATTTAAAACTTGGGCCAGTCTTTTGGTAAAACTTCGGCCGCCGATGGCAAACATCTTTGTTCCCTCGACTCCGCCATTTCTAACAACCGCTATGTCGGAAGTCCCGCCCCCGATGTCGATGAAGATCGCCGAAAACTCTTGGGCTTCATCCACGCCAACGCACCTGGCAACGGCATAAGGCTCGGCGGCAATGCTGATAAGGTCCAAACCAAGGTCGCCAGCAATTGTTTGAAGGGCGCCAAGATGGACTAGGGGTGCAAAAGCATTAAAAACCCCGACCGAGACTTCCTTGCCTTGAAACCCCAAAGGATTTGTGACTTTATAGCCGTCTATCTTTACATCGGTAATAGAGGCATTGACGAGCTTTACATCGATCTCTTCATAGCCGGTCTCCCAGGCGAGCTGTTTTCTCACGTGATCAAAGGCTTTTTCCTGGACTCTTTCAACAATATTTTTGAGTTCCGGAAGATCGATCTGGGCTTTTGGCCTAAGTCTTTCATAATGAACGGTTGTTGTCGCCCCTTTAACCAGTTCGCCGGCAATCCCGATAATGACATCTGTTGGACTAACGCCTGCCATATCCTCAGCCCTTTCGATCGCACGAAGACAATTTTCAACTACTCCGGAAATATCGGTTACCGCACCGCCATTCATGTCACCAAGCCTCTGCCTCTGGCGGCCAGTGCCTACGATTACCCCTCTCTCCCCGCTGCCCTCCGGATTCGGTTCAACTTTAAAAATCAGAGCTTTTACAAATTCAGTACCAATATCGAGCGCCAAAAAGTGCGGCGCTTTAGGCTGTTTTTTGATTTTATCTAAAACTCCCATATTCCCTCGAACTTATTTTAGTTCAATTTTACTTTTAATACAAACTTTCGCTACTTTTTATTTCTAGCATTTCTTTGTACTATTTAAATATGCAAATCCTTTATCTTATTGGCTTTTATTTAGTGACTATCGGCGGATATTTTTACTTCACCCATCTTCCGGAACTCAAAAACTTGAGAACTACTTGGGACAAATATATTCCTGTAGTTCCAGTAATGATTGTCCCTTATCTTTTCAACACTTTATTATTTTTAGCTCTCCCTATCTTCTTTTATCTAAACCTTGGATGGAGTAAAACAAAACCATATCTCCTTACAATGTTTACCGCCAATTTAATTAGTTTTGCCATTTTTGGACTCTATCCAACTTCGGTTGTGAGAGAACCTATTTCAGGCAATGATATTTTTTCCAATACCCTCAAGTTTTTATATGTCAGCGATCGTCCTTCGGCTGCTTTTCCTTCCGGCCATGTCTTCGAAGCAATAATAATCGGATATTTTTTGTGGCAATACTTTCCAGTAACGAGAATTTACGTTCTTATTTTAGTACCAATCATAATCGCTTCTACCGTTCTTTTAAAACAGCATTATCTACCGGATATTCTGGGAGGCATTATCACTGCAGTGATTGCAATAGCACTAATAAATTTCCTAAAAATCAAAGCTCGTATTTGAAGAGTTTGCTTGCCTCGCCTTTATCATTGATAGTATCTTCAATCAATTTCCAACCTAGCTTTTGATAATATTCTCCGGCAGTTTCAGCATGTAAATAGATGATTTTAAATCTCATTTCTCTGGCTTTTCCGAGTGCTTTTTCCATGAGAGCCTTGCCAACTCCTTTATTCCGATATTCAGGAATCACATAAAAGGCAGCAACCCATGGCGTTAAATCTTCTTTAGAGTCAAGATCATTTTCCCAAATATTAATTAATCCTACTGGCGTTTCCCTATCAACGGCAACAAAAGCAATCGGAATTTTATCCTTATTACAATAGTTTTCAAATTCTTGAATTACTTGTTTAAGACTTTTCTTATTTTTATCAGCCCATTCTTCATAAACCCATTTAGCTACAGTTGGAATAAACTCCGGATAGTCTTTTAAATAAGTTATTTTAAACTTCATAATTTAGAGATCTATTCTAAAACTGCTTTAATCCGCCTGACGCCGGCTGAAGAACTTTCTTCTTTTACGATCTTAAAGGTTCCGAGTTCAGAAGTGTTTTTTACATGAGGCCCGCCGCAGATTTCAACAGAGAACTCTTTCCCCGGCTCGCCTATTGAATAAACGGTAACTTTTTCGCCATATTTTTCTTCAAAAAGACCAACCGCTTTCTTTTTAGCTTCCTCGGCACTCATTTCCTTGGCACTAACCGGCAAACTGGCTTTTATCTGTTCGTTTACCAAATTCTCCACTTCTGTAATCTCTTCCGGCGTCATCTTTTCGGGATGGGTAAAGTCGAACCGCAATCTTTCGGCTGTAATATTCGAGCCGGCTTGCTTCACATGGTCTCCGAGAACAACCTTTAATGCCTTATGCAAAAGATGGGTCGCCGTATGATATTTGGTTTCAATTTCTCCACCAGTTTCCAGTCCTCCTTTGAATTTCTTTTCGGCCCCTTTTCTGGAGATTTCCTGGTGTTTTTCAAACTCTGCCCTAAACCCTTCCACATCTACAAACAAGCCTTTTTCTTGAGCTAATTCAATGATTATTTCAATTGGGAATCCATAAGTCTGGTAAAGATTAAATGCTTCCTTGCCATTTATCGTCGCTTTAATAAACTGTTCTTTTGTTAATTTTGGCGACAATTCTTGAAGCTTTTCATAATTACCTCTATAAATTTCTCTGAATAATTCTTTTTTCTCCAGTCGACTAAGCACTTCCAGATAATCTGCCTTGTTAATTGATTCTTTACTGCTAAATAACTTACTAGTAGCTTTCAGTCCGCTCTCAATTGTTTGTTGAAACTTCTCTTCTTCCTTCTTTAATTCCGCTAAAATAACCTCTCTATTTTTTTCTAATTCAGGGTAAGATTCTTTGTAATCATCTATCACAACCTCGGCAATTTTTGAACAAAACTTTTGTTCAATTTCTAGGATCCTCCCGTGTCTTATCGCTCGGCGGATTAACCTCCTCAAGACATACCCTTTATCAAGATTTGAAGGCCTAATGTCATCGGCAAGCATAAATGTTGAAGCTCTTAAGTGGTCAGCAATTACTCTCTCGGAATGTTTGTCTTCCCTTTCTGCCAACTTTTTAATTTTTGCTAAAATTTCGGTAAATAAATCTGTATCATAAACGCTTTCTTTCCCATTAATTACTGCTAAAACTCGCTCAAAACCGGCTCCGGTATCTACCCCTTTAGATTTTAACGGCCCATATTTGCCATCTTTTGTCCTGTAATACTCATTAAAAACCAAATTCCAGACCTCAATGCCATCAACGTAGATTTCAACCGTCGGTCCGCAGGGCCCTTCATCGCCTGTCGGCCCCCAGAAATTATCTTCTTTGCCTTTTCTTAAAATTCGATCTTCAGTAATGCCTAATGCTCTTAGAGCATCCAATGATTCGTTATCCTCCGACAAGCCATCCTCACCTTTAAAATATGAAAAATCCAGACGATCAAATAAAATTCCGAGCTCTCTTTCAATAAATTCTATCCCCCAATGGACCGCTTCTTTTTTCCAGTAACTGGAATCGAAAGCAAAGTTTCCCAGCATTTCAAAAAACGAAAGATGGGTATTGTCACCAACCTCTTCTATATCGCCGATTCGAACGCATTTTTGGATTGTTGCCACCTTATCATATTGAGGTTTGGCTATCCCCGAAAACCATTTTTTGAACTGCTGCATGCCGGCTGTCGTTAGAAGTACCGAGGGATCATCTTCAGGGATTAAAGAGGAAGATGGCAAAACCTTATGTCCCTTTCCTTCAAAAAATTTAATAAATTTTTCCCTTAATTCTTTAGAAGTCATGCCTAGATTATACTAAAATGCTTCTCTTTAAGCAATTTTATAAGGAAAAAGAGGCGCCCCCTATCAGTTATAAAACTGTACTGACCCCTCTTTTATTCCCTCCAAATTCTAACTACCTATGAACTTAAGATACTCTTCATATCTTGTCTTTAGTATCCGCCGCTCAAGTTTCTCCAGCTCCACGTCTTCAAGAGCGCACTTTTCCCGTCGGCTCCTCAAAAGACCGACAAGAAATCCCTTTGTAAGCCTTTTTTCTTCGATCCAACGGTCTATTCCGCCAATTTCGAATAAAGACAGATAATCTTCATACAAACCAGCCCAGCCACCGAGCACTTCCTCCTTAACCATCCCCTTTATTCACCCTTTCGAAAACTATAGGTAGCCTTTAATTGTCAATTAACTTTTATATTTTTGAAAACAAAAAAGCTTTAGTCCTTTTAACAAAAATTATTTTTTAACCCTCTAATTTTTTCTTTTTTGGTTTAAAAACGCTTAAAAATTTAAAAAAACTCTCATATTTTTCACCAAGCTCTATTTTTTCTAAGGCTGCTATTTCATCTTCAGGCAAAGATAATCTCTTTCTCCTCTCAAGTATAATTTTGGCTACAAAAAATTCAGGGGTATCTGATTTTTTAGCATAGCCTTCGTTAATTAATGTTTGCCATTTTTCTTTTGCATTCTCAATCACCTGATCATATCCGGAAATCAAAAGCTCATACTGGATTCTTACCTCCGGGTTCGGGTCTTTTTCAATCTCCAATTTATTTCCTCCTAAGTATAGCAATCATAGCTAAACAAGATTAAGAATATCTGAATAATTTCTTAGGTAGTTTTAAAGAGTAAAGAGGCGCCGCCGTATAGCTTAAGTATGCCGAGATCGGCAAACAAAGCGCCTCTTAGTTAGCAATGGCCTGCTATCATTCCTTAAGAGAAGAAAGTGCAATGTGAAATAGATCGTCGATTACTTTCTCTCCCATCCCCTCCGAAATTAATTTTCTCTTGATAAGAGGAATTTTGAAATCGACAATTCTGTCTGCCATATCCCAATCTCCCAGTATCATTGCCGCTCTAAACATTACAAGCCGGCAAAAGAGAAGATCGGCAATTCTAGTCTCTGATAGTCCGGCCTTTTGCATCTCTTCTTCAAAAATTATTCGGAAGAGTTTCAGTGCGCTTGGCTGAAAAATCATTTTCGACTTCTCAAAAGTAAGCTTCTTCTCTGATTCCGCCAGCATTTCACTTCACCTCCTGTATTAACATAACGGTGGGCCATCACCTAGTTTGAAAAGAACCAGTTCTGCTGCTTCTGCTGCTTGGTTTAGTATTCTAATACTAGAATAGCTGGTTGTCAACCATAGTTATGAGAGTTCAATTATCCCCCCGCCTAAAACCTCTTCTCCTTGATAAAAAACAGCTGATTGCCCAGGGGTAATAGCTCTCTGGAGCTCATTGAAAATAACTTCAACTACCTTATTTTGAACCGTCATTTTTGCCGGTTGGGGCTCCATGTTGTAACGGATTGCCACATCTGCTTTAAATTCCTTCGCAGGAAGCTCACCGGAAACCCAGCTTATATTTCGAACTTTGAACTCTTTTTTATAAAGCTTTTCTTCCGGCCCAACTATAAGGCAGTTATTTTTAACATCAATCTCTATAATATACAAAGGTTCTCTAGCAGCGATCCCTATTCCCCTTCTTTGGCCGATAGTATAGAATGGCAATCCGATATGTTTCCCTAAAATATTTCCGTCTCGATCAACAATATTTCCTTCCTTTACTTTCGGGCCCTCCCCTTTTTCGATTTGCTCCATTATAAAGTCACGATAAGTTGTTTTTATAAAACAGATTTCTTGAGATTCCGCTCTTTCGGCCGTCTTTAAGCCCAATTGACCGGCAATCTCCCTTACTTTGCTTTTTGATAGTTCCCCAAGCGGAAAAAGAATATGCGCCAGCTGTTTTTGAATCAGCCGATAAAGAAAATAAGACTGATCCTTTGCTTCATCAAGTCCCTTAAGTAACATAAAAATCTCTTTACCGTCCCTATCTAGCTTTTGAATGCGCGCATAATGTCCCGTAGCCACCCAGTCAGCTCCCAATCCTCTTGCTTTGTCCAAAAGATATTCGAATTTAATAACCTGATTGCATCTTATGCAGGGGTTCGGAGTTCGACCGTACAAATATTCAGAAATAAAATCGTCTATAACCTCTTCTTTGAACTCTTTTTCAAAATCAATTATATAATGTTTGATGCCAAGCTTCTGGCAGACTGCTTTAGCGTCGTTTATCGCTTCAATGCTGCAGCAGCTTTTCGGGTAAAATTCCTGGCCAGCATAGCAGAAAAGTCGCATCGTTACTCCGAAGACATTCTCTTTTCCATATTCTTCTGCCATAAGCGCTGCCGCAACCGACGAATCGACCCCGCCCGACATAGCCACACAAATTTTACTTTTGTTTATCACTTTTACCTTTTACTTGATTAAATGAGGTGCTAATCTTTCATACCTCTTTTTATGCTTTTTATAAAGCTCATCAAACATTACTTTTGATTCCGGTAGATCTAAAAGATCTCTTAACTTTAAGAAATAGGGCTTTACTTCCTTTTCTATCTCTTCTTCTGTTAATTTGCTTAGTACGGCTTTTAGTCTCTTTGTATTAATCCAGTCAAGGTGGTCTGCATCTCTGATAATTTTACCCTCTATTATTTTTGGTTTCCCTTCGACTGAGTGTTCTTTTATTACATGCTGAACTTTAATAATAGTCTGTTTGTCAAGATTAAGCTTTTGTAATATTTCTTTTGAAATATCCGCCCCTTTAACATTGTGTTTTTTCTTTTCAATTTCACCTATATCATGCAAATAAGCACTCATTAATACTACAAATTGATCAGCTTGAGGATATTTTTTGAGTAGTTCTTTTGAATATTTAACCACTTTTTTAATATGATCCCAGCTATGAACAGGATCATTAATCTCTTCCATTCTTTCCTTAGCAATTTTTTTGATTCTTTTTACAATTTTTTCTTTAATAGCCATTTTTCGGAGTATTAGTCTTAATATTTTATCAATAAAAACCAAGAATTAACAATAAAAAGCTAAGAGCATTATAAAGAATCTGGAACAAAAGCAGTAAAATCTAAGGATAGTAAATGGAGGAAACAAGCTGTGAAGAAAAGACTTCTAATAAATGTTTCAGAGAGTAAGGCAATAAAAGATCTAAGGAG
>JAMCYV010000017.1 GCA_023473595.1 Patescibacteria group bacterium
GCTCTTCCGATCTCGGGTTGTTTCTCTTCTTCCTTGCCATCCTTATCAATAATTTTTTCTATAATTTGCGGCCGCATTATAACTCCTCCGTTGGCGATTGCAGCAAAAGCGTTAATCATCTGCAAAGGCGTTGTTAAAATACTCTGCCCAAATGTCATAGTCGCTACTGTATGTTCTTTTTCGTCTTCTGACAATACTTGTCCGGAAGCTTCCCCTATTAAGGATATTCCTGTCCTTTCGCCAAAGCCAAATTTCCTTTTAACATAATCGAAAAATGTGCTCTGCCCTATCTTATTAAGAACAAAAATCACCCCGGTATTTAAAGATTTTTCTAGAACTTGAGTCATCGTCTGTTTCCCGTTCGCTTTTTTATCAGAATTCATAATCTTATGGCCATTTAAAACAACTTGCCCCGCATCTTCATATTCAGTTTCGGGACTGACTTTGCCAGTATCAATACCAGCAGACATTGTAATAGCCTTAAAAATAGAGCCCGGCTCATAAGTGTCAGTAATCGTCTTATTCTTGAAAAGCTCATAATTTTTTTCATTTTTATAATCATTTGGATTGAAATCAGGTTTGGAAGTCATTGCTAAGATTTTACCTGTCTTGGGTTCCATTACGATGATCGATCCCCCCTCGGCACCA
This sequence comes from Patescibacteria group bacterium, assembly GCA_023473595.1. Taxonomy (GTDB): domain Bacteria; phylum Patescibacteriota; class CPR2; order UBA1875; family JAMCYV01; genus JAMCYV01. Next base: position 649 of record JAMCYV010000017.1, read on the forward strand.
AATTTTTTAACTCCCTCGGCTAATATTTTTTCCGCTTCCGCCTGGATATCACGATTTATAGTTAGGACAATGCCTTTTCCGTCGATAGCCTCTTTGGAGACATCTCTTCCAAAAGCGATTTTTTGGCCGCCAGTATCGCTTTCTGCCTTATAAATCCCCGGGACTCCTTTTAAAATATCGTTATATGATTCCTCTATTCCATATTGGCCGTTTCCTTCATCGTCAACATAACCCAGAGCTTGGCTTAAAAGACTATTTTCGGGATAGTAGCGCCACTCTTCTTTATTTAAATAGACTCCCTTAATGTTTAAGTTTTTGATTTTTTGGGATTGTTCATCGGTCAATCTATGTTCAATAGCAACATAAGTCTCCGATGAATCAAACAAGCTTCTTATCTCCTCCCTATCTTTTTTTAAAATATCAGCAAGCTTTATAATTGCTTCTTCCTTACTTGTTACTTCTTTAGGTGACACAAAAACCATATCCTGGTAAATATTTTCCGCCAAAGGATAAAGTTTTCCGCTATCTGTGTCTTTGACATAAATCAGTCCTCTTTTAGCTGGAATATTATCAAAAGCATAATGCTGCTTGCTTGCCGCAATGACATAATAATTGTGTTTAAAAATCTGAATATAACCAAGCTTCAAGAGGACGATAAGCGAGGCAAAAAAGAAGAGTATTCCTACAAGCTGAATTCTCTTCTTTTGAACTTTAGACACCAAATAATCTTGAGCAGCCATCTAATAAGACCTTAAACCATTACTTTTTTAAAGCAATGCCTTTTTTAGAATATACATAATTTATTTGCTTTATAGGAACCATATTGCTGTTTTTAAGCTCTTCTCTAACCCTATTTACTGACTCGTATTTAGAGGCTTCAAGCTGGATTTTTTCATTTTGCTCTTTTAAGATAGCAACTTCTTTCTCCAGTTCAGATATTTCATAACCCCGAACAGCTACCCTATTGGATTGGATAAGGAAAAGGACGGTAATAAGGAAAAATAAAATCAAACTCAACGCAAAAAGAGAAAAATTACCAAGCCTTAAAATACCCCTGTAATTTCTCGTATATTTTCTTCTTTTTGGTTTTGTCCTTCCCATTTACCCTCCTAGTATTTTTCTGCTACTCTTAATTTTGCACTTCTTGATCTTGGATTTTGTTTTAATTCTTTTTCACTTGGAATTAACGGTTTTTTTGTTAATATTTTTAATCTTTTTATATGCTTGCAATCGCAAATAATCTTTTCTTTTGGACAAATGCAGTCTTTAGACTCTATCCTCATATAATTTTTTACTATCCGGTCTTCCAGAGAATGAAATGATATTACTCCTAGCCGACCGCCTACTTTAAGGGATTCTAATGCTTGAGGCAAAAACTCCTTTAAGGCATTAAGTTCGTCGTTAACGGCGATCCTTAAGGCCTGGAAAACCTTAGTGGCCGGATCAATCTTTAGCTTACGAATGTAACTTTTTGGTAAAACGGAAATTATAATCTCTCTTAGTTCTTCGGTCGTTTCAATCTCTTTTTCTTTTCTTCTTTCTATGATTCTTTTGGCAATTTTTTTTGCGAAAATTTCTTCGCCGTATTCCTTAAAAATCCTAACCAGTTCTTTTTCTTTCCGCTCATTTATAATTTCTCCAGCCGTTAGCTTTAAAGATTGATCCATTCTCATGTCTAAGGGACCCTTCTTGAACGAAAATCCCCTCTCTGGCCTGTCTACCTGTACCGACGAAATCCCCAAGTCTGCAATGATAAAGTCTAGTGTTCCCTTTTTAATCCCTAGGCTGGTTAAAATTTCGGAAAGATTTCTGAAATTCCCTTTTTCGAATTGGACCCTCTCTCTAAACTTCTCCAACCTTTCTTTAGTGAAATCCAACGCTTCTTTATCTTGATCAATACCTATAACCTTGATTTTTGGGAATTTCATAAGAATTGACTCCGCATGTCCCCCGAAACCGACCGTCGCATCTACAACAAGCCCAGTGTCTTCTTTGATAAAGCCTATAACTTCATTTAAAAGTACAGGAATATGTTTGATTTCTGCCATTTGGTCACCCTCCTTCAAGGCAAGTATCTAGCAGCCAATATTTAAGGGGTTTTTATTTTTGTGTTTGTTTGGGCTTAAATAAGTTTGAGGTGGATGTTTATAAGGTGCTTATTGACTGCTAGGTATCTACCCTGGACCTAGCATTTATTCTTATTAAATTTTCAAATTGCTTTGCCTGGGCTACTGCGCTACTGTTCCCTGTGCTACTGCTTAAACGCCTAAATCACTAAGTTTTTCCGCTATCTCGTTGCTTTCCTTCTCGGTTGTCTTTTGATATTCTTCCCATTTCTTCGATTCCCAGACCTCGATTCTGTTGTAAAGTCCGGCGACTACCGTGGTGCCCTTAATGCCTGCAAACTCCCTTAAGGTCTGAGGAATCACTATTCTCCCCTGCTTATCAATATCGACTTCATAGGCGCCGGCTAGCATTAACCTCGCAAAAGCTCTCGCCCCCGACTGGCTTATAGGAAGATTACTAAGTTTCCCAGCGACGTCCTGCCACTCTTCTTTGGGGTAAAGAAACAGACAGCTGTCTAATCCTTTGGTTACGACCGCGCCTGCCTTCAAATTCTCCCTGAATTTTACTGGTACTGCGATTCTCCCCTTTTCATCTAGATTATGTCTGTATTCACCTATAAACATTTCTAATTTTCCCCACTTTTTACCACTTAATACCATTTTAAACCACTTTGTATACTATTTGCAAGGGTTTTTTATATTATTCACCCATTATTTGTTACTCAAGCAACATTTTGGCTTTAGAAAGGAATAAAGTTATAAAATAAATTTTCAATAAAATTAAATAAAAAATAACTTTTCCACACATAAGCGTTAAAAAACCGATCAATTGATCAATTTTGGTATACAAATCATCCACAATTCTAAGTACTAAAAAAAACGCCCCCTTTAAGGGGCGCTTTCTTATTTTAGAATTATAATTCAACTTTTACAGATGGACCCATTGTCGTTGTAAGGTATACCCCTTTAAGATATACTCCTTTGCTTCCTTTGGGCTTTGCCTTTTTTATAGCATCAAGAAAGGCATCATAATTCTCAAGAAGCTTTTTGGGTTCAAATGAAACTTTGCCGATTGTCTGATGGACGATTCCAAAACTGTCTGTCTTGTATTCAACCATCCCTGTTTTCAAACCCTGGATCGTTTTAGCAATGTCTTGAGTTACAGTGCCAACCTTCGGATTAGGCATAAGTCCCTTGGGGCCTAAGATTTTGGCTGCCTTTCCAAGCTCCCCCATCATGTCGGGAGTCGCGACTATAGCATCAAATTCAAGCCAGCCTTTGTTTATCTTATCGATCATACTTGTGCCGCCGATAAAATCAGCTTTGGCATCTTTGGCCTCTTTTTCTTTAGTCGGACCAACGATAGCCAAAACTACCTTTTCCTTTCCAAGTCCATTTGGCAAGACTACCGATCCTCTGACTTGTTGGTCGGCTTTTTTAATATCAATTCCAAGTCTAATGTGGACTTCTACTGAAGAATCAAATTTAGTAACCGTAGTCTTTTTAATAAGTTCGATAGCTTCCTCTTTTGAATAAAGTTTGTCCTTTTCTATCAAACTTACTACCTCTCGGTATTTCTTGGAGTGCTTCTTCTCGCTTTTTTTAAGTTTATTTGGGTTCTTTTTCTTATCCTTTTTAACTTCTTCTTTTTTAAGAGATTCTTTAGCTTTTGTCTCTTTTTTAGAAACTTCTTTCTTTACTGCTTCTTTCTCTAATGCTTTTTTAACTTCTTTTTCTACTTTACTGTTTACTGTTTTCTGCCTGCCCGACTGAATAGTCGTTCGGGCGGGTTTACCGTTTTCTGATTTTGCCATTTCGTCTCCTTTAGTGGTCCTAGCGGCCTACGGCCTCCCACTTAATTTAAATTAATTATTTTTCGACTTCTACACCCATGCTTCTTGCCGTACCGGCGATTATCTTTTTGGCATGGTCAAGGTCATTGGCATTTAGATCCGGCATTTTAGTCTTGGCAATCTCTTCAAGCTGGGCTTTAGAAAGCTTGGCAACTTTTTCCTTGTTTGGCACTCCAGATCCCTTGTCTTTCCCAACTGCTTTTTTGATTAAAACAGCTGCCGGCGGATTTTTGGTAATAAAATCGAAAGTATGGTCTTCGTAGGCAGTAATAACAACTGGAATAATAGTCCCCATCTTGTCTTTCGTTTTCTCATTAAAAGCGTTGCAGAAATCCATAATGTTTAGGCCATGCTGGCCTAGAGCCGGACCTACTGGAGGCGCCGGATTTGCTTGTCCAGCCGGAACTTGCAGTTTTAATTTTGTTTTGATTTTTTTTGCCATTTTTTTCCTTATCTTAAGTTATTAGAGTTTTCTTACTTGAAGTGAATCAAGCTCGACTGGAGTCTCCCTCCCAAACATCGAGACCAAGACTTTGATTCTTCCCTTATTTTCATCAACCTCGTCGACAATGCCATCAAACCCTTTGAAAGGTCCATCTGTAATGTTAACAAGATCGCCTTTTATAAGGTCTATCTTATACTTTGGCTCTTCAACACTCATCCTCTTTTTGATTGAATCAATTTCATCCTTATTCACAGCCAAAGGCGTGCTTCCTGCGCCGATAAATCCGGTAACCTGCGGTGTGTTTCGAACGACATACCAAGAGTCGTCAGTGAGAATCATGTCGACCAGCACATACCCAGGGAAAATTCGTTTTTCAACGGTTCGCCTGCGGCCATTTTTAATTTCGATTGCTTTCTCTTTGGGGACGATTATATCGAAAATTTTTTCCTGCATCCCTAGAGATTCGACTCTCTGCCTCAAAGCTTCCGCCACTTTTTCCTCATAGCCGGAATAAGTGTGAATCACATACCAGTTTCTTTCTCCAGTTTGTCTTGCCATTTTATTATTCTCCGTTCAATCTGTTCTAGTTGTTAAAATTGTTCTAATCGTAATTACTTTTATATTATCAAATACTACTTATCACCAATCTCTTATCGCTATTTAATAAGGAATGTTATCCCTTTACTTAAAAGAAAGTCAAAGAGACCCAGAAAGACTGCAATAATCGTCGAGATAACTAGAACAACGACAGTATAATGGATTGCCTCTTTTCTTGTCGGCCAAGTGACTTTTTTAAGCTCATCTTTCGACTCTTTGAGATATTCAAAAAATTTCCTAAGAAAAGCAGGCATTTTAATGCCAGGGACCTTTATTTTAGGCACTTTTATGCTTATTTTAGGCAATTTTTTCTTTGTAGTTTCTTGTTTTTCCATAATTTAGTGGTTTAAAAAAAGGCCTCTCGGCTCTTTACTTAAAGTGTACTAGAAATTCCCCTAATTGTCAAGAATAATTTTCGAGCATTATAAAGAATCTGGAACAAAAGCAGTAAAATCTAAGGATAGTAAATGGAGGAAACAAGCTGTGAAGAAAAGACTTCTAATAAATGTTTCAGAGAGTAAGGCAATAAAAG
>JAMCYV010000028.1 GCA_023473595.1 Patescibacteria group bacterium
ATAAAGAAAAACTACCTGAATACCTGGTGGAATTTCAGTTTAAATTTATCCACCGAAAATACCGTAGAAACCCCCTTTATATAGCTAAAATGTTAACCAAGACTGTTCCAGATTGTTGACATTACTGAGCTAAGTTTTCAATCTTCCAAGAAAACTATCTTCCTGTAGGCTTTATTTAATTCCTCTTCCAGTTTTGTTAAGGCGGGAACTTCACCGGAACTTAATAAACGATGGTTCACAACAATAACCGGACTTTTAAATCCTCCTTTTAAAAAGGCTCGCCAGAACCATAAGTACCAGGGCCTAACCCTAAATCTGATGATTCCTTTAAATTTTGAGGTTTTAAGAGTCTCTATTAAAACAATCGCCGTCTTGGCATAAATATCATATTCCCGGCGTTCCAAAGTAAAAGGCCTTAAGAAGCGGTGATAAAAAGGAGGCGCATAAAGATAGACTCTCCGGCTTGTATAGGTATAAAAATCTACTTTTATTACCTTCTTCATACTTTCTTTTATAGAGAAAGCGTCAAGTAAGTTCTTTATTTATTAGTCCAAAACATTTGAATTGTCTTTGCAAGGTCCAAGAAAAATCCCCAATATAAAAAGAGCCCGACTATGGGAGCTCTTTTTATATAAATTTAAGGAATCTTATTCCTCTACGCCAGCATCTTCAGCATCGCCAGCTTCTGGAGCTCCCACTTCTTCTTGAGTAGCTTCAGCACCTTCTTCGGCTGGAGCTTCAGCAGCACAATCAGCACAAACTGTTTTGCCTTCTTCTGCTTCTTTTAAACCACATTTTTCGCAAACTGCCATCTCTATCACCTCCTTTCGCTTTACTTTGTTTTTACCCTACTATTATAGTATAAGCGTTTCTAAAGTCAAATACCAGAGTTTTATTCTTTAGCACTAGTATAGATGTTTTTAGCGAGTTCGGAAAGAGTTAATTGGATGCTTTCCTCTTTGTTCCACCAGCCGAATTTCCGCCAAGTCGAGTCTTTGGCCGGCCAGTTTATAATAACTTCATTACCAGGCAAATATTTGCTGAAATTTTTGTAGGCCCTTCTTTGATGATAAGGCGAGGTGGTCAAAATAATTTTTCCATAAGATTCTTTTTTTAAAATTTCCGCAGTGAATTTGGCATTTTCATTTGTATCCTTTGAATTTTCTTCAAGAATGATATCCTGTTCTGGAATGCCTTGGTCTAGAGCAATCTTCTTCATCGAAAGAGCATTAGAGACGCTTCCTTCTTTGGCCGCTCCTGAAAAAATTATCTTTGGCGCATATTTTTCTTTATAAAGCCAGATGCCTTCTTTGACTCTAGCCTCTGTTTCGCCGCCGCTTAAGACGACTATGACATCAGCCTTGCCTAGAGCGTCTCTAGGTGAAAGATAAAAACCAATAGTAAGGGGAATGGCAAAGACTAAAAAGCCTGTGATAATAACTGCTTGCACAAATTTTTTCAGGAATGGACTTTTTTTCATTTTGCCACTTACTTACTAATTTCTACAAATATACTAAATACTTTTTTGAAATTTTAATTAGTCCTGGCTACACAAGTTAATTCGAATATCCAGATTGATTTCGTAGATTCGTAGGGTTATCAATCGGTAAAATCTTGAGTAAACATTTTACCATATTTTCCTCCGTCTATCACTCCGATTCCAACTTTTTTGTATTCCGGAGTTAGAATATTGGCCTTGTGACCTGGACTATCCATAAGACCTTTGTGAGCGATATAAACATCAGGAGCAAGGGCCAAATTTTCTCCGGCAGTTGCAAACTTGATGCCCCCTTCTTTAAGCCTGTCAAAAGGCGTTTTACCTTCTTTGCTTAAATGGGCAAAGTAGCCTTTTTCAAACATGTCTTCAGAATGATCCCTGGCAACTTTTTGAATATCTTCATCCAAGACAACCGGCTGAAGGCCAGCTTTGGCCCTCTCTTCATTTATAAGCTCTAACATTTTGTTTTCGCTTTCCTTATCAACAGAAGTTTCTGTTTGTTTATACCCAAGCTCAATAGTCTCATTGCTCTTAGGCTCAATAATCGTATACTCGGGAATTTTTATTTTGTCCTTAAAAATGTTCTCAACTGATGGCTCTAAAAATCCGGTCCTAGCCACAATTTGTTTTCCAAAAAATGAAGAGTTGACATCTTCTCTCACTTTTCCCGGCAGAGGCAAAGAAACAAGGACAGTAAGAAAAATGGCCGTTACAAAGATTCCTTTAAAAAGCGCTGGAGCGATTCCAAGATAGCTGTTCATTCTTGATTTTCGAATCTTCTCCGGCAACTTATTATAAAAAAGCTGGATCAGAACAAATATTAAAACTTCGATCAGGAGCCAAAGCAAAAAGAAAGCGATAATTTGAGAATAATTTTGGGAGAACCCATATCTCTCTAAAAATAAAGCCATTTGTTTATAACCGAAAAGAGCTGTCATAAAAGAAGCAACGAGAGCAAAAATATCCGTTATTACCCTGACAAAGCCGTGAAAATAGCCGGAAAAAGCATAATAAAGAATCACTCCTAAAATTAAGAAGTCGACCAGATTAAAGAATGTCATATAATCTATTCTAATGGAATTCAAGGGCTAAAAGAAGATACAAGTAGCTAATTTAGAATGAATTTTAATATTAATTATGCCTTTAAGTTGTCATCCTGAAATTGATTCAGGATCTATTATTTTCATCGATTACAGATTCCGGTCCGATGACTCCGTTGAGACTGCGTATGCGGACTCCATCGGAGATCAACTGATTATATTTTTATAGGAATAGTCCGAAATGACAGTAGCAGAAAACCTTTTGCTGCCAAAAAGTAGAGTTATTTTCTGCTCCTGTAGTCTTCGATTGCTTTTATTAGAGCATCGGCCGCTAGATTCGAACAATGAAGCTTGACCGGCGGCAGGCCCTGAAGAGCATCAGCGACGGTAATATTTGTCACTTTCTCTGCTTCTTCAAGGGTTTTTCCTTTGACAATCTCTGTTACCATTGAGGAAGTGGCGACCGCCGCCCCGCAGCCAAGGGTCTGAAATTTGATATCAGAAATATATTCCTTACCATCCTTCTTTTCGACTTTAATGAAAATTTTCATGATATCGCCGCAGATCGGATTTCCAACTTCGCCTACCCCATCGGCATCAGGAATCTCACCCACATTCCGAGGGGTTTTAAAGTGATCCATCACAATGTCGTTGTACAATGCCATTATTTATTTTCTCCTTCGTCATCTCGAGCGTTAGTCGAGAGATCCCTCTTCTTATCGTCATTCCTGCGAAAGCAGGAATCCAGAGAAAAAGATTCATCCACTTCGGTCGGAATGACACTTGCTTTTCTAAAACTATCGCAATATTCATTAAAAGCTTTATATAATTCAAAATTATCCTTTAGATCTTTATTGAAATCTATGGAATCCAAATACCTTTTTGTCTCTTCAACCGGTAAAATCTTATAACATTTAATAGCAATTGGAGTTGAGCTTTTACCATCCCACTCTGCAATCGGTAAACTAGCTTTCCCAAGCTTAGGATCCCAAGTTGCATCAACTTGAATCCAATCGCTTTCGCTAGGAGCGATTACTTCTAAAAAGGAGTGTGAGGATTCATCATCATGCTTAATCTTAATTAATCCTTTTGGCAGATTTTGTTCGCTCCAACGAAAAAGGCCAACTCTGTATTGAACTTGATAACCCAAATTTTGAAGTTTGCCGATAAGCTTCTTATTTTTAGTATCACAATCGTTCCCTTCTTCATCTGGGCCTAGAGCAATGTGGTACGGAATATCCCTTATCTCATTAAAAACTTCCACAGCCTTTTTTATTTTTTCTTCCTTTTTCATCTTAACGGACTCATTTTTTGTAATTTTTCAATAATCGGCGGGAGTTTTTCTAGGACTTCATCAATCTCTTCTTCGGTATTATCTTTTCCAAGCGTAAATCTAATCGAGCCGTGGGCTATTGTATGGTCATACCCCATCGCTATAAGAACATGAGACGGCTCAAGACTGCCAGACGTGCAAGCCGAACCAGAAGAAGCGGCAATCCCCTCAAAGTCGAGATTTATAAGGATCGACTCGCCTTCAACTTTCGGGAAACAGAAGCTGGCATTGTTCGGAAGTCTATTAGCAAAGTTTTCCTTGGCCGGTCCGGTTAAAATCGTCCCTGGAATCTTTTCTAAAATTCCATCAATTAATTTATCCCTCAATTTTCTAATCTGTCCCCCTGCTACTTGCCTCTTGCTACTTGCTGTTGCCATAGCCTCCGCTATGGCAACAATATACGGCACATTTTCCGTCCCCGCCCGCTTTTTATTTTCCTGGCTTCCGCCGGTTTGCTGAGACTCTACTTTAATCCCTTCTTTTAAATACAAAATCCCAACCCCCTTTGGAGCATAGAACTTATGTCCGGTCAGGGAGAGAGCATCAACTCCCAGGCTTTGGACATCAGTTTCAGCGTATTGGAAGCCTTGGACTGCATCAGTATGGAAAGCAACCGGCTGCTTTCTTCTCTTATTCAAATCCTTTAAGTAAGCCCCGATTTCTTTGATTGGCTGGATGCTTCCGACTTCGTTATTCGCATACATTATAGAAACTAGAACCGTATTTTCTTTAATCGCCTTTTTCAAATCCTCTATATTTACAAACCCTTCTTTGTCGACAGAGAGATAAGTTGCTTCCGCCCCCTTTTCTTCCAGACCCTTGCATGTTTCAAGGACGCTTTTGTGCTCAATAGAAGAAGTAATAATATGAACTGGCTTTTTGCTAATTGCTAATTGATAATTGATAATGCCCCTTATCGCTAGATTGTTGCTTTCGGTCGCACAAGAAGTAAAGATAATCTCTCCAGGAGAAGCGCCTAAAATTTTGGCAACTCTTTCCCGAGCCTCTTCGATAGCTGCTTTAGCTTCCTGACCAAGAAAATAAATACTCGAAGGATTGCCGTATTTCTCGCTGAAATACGGTTTCATCGTCTCAAAAATTTCTTTATCTAAGGCAGTCGTTGCCGCGTGATCTAAATAAATCATTCTTTTTCTCTAGTCCTTATTAAGAAAATACCTTCATCAAAACCCCCTCTTTTTTTCTTGCGTTCTTCCATAAGTACTGTAATTTCTTCCAAGGAAATACCATATTCCTTTCCTAAAGATCTAACAACTTCCATAATATCTGAAAGCTCTTTTTTTATTTCCTCATTATCGCCCTTTTCAATAGCTTGAATAAGCTCTTGTCGTTCTTCTTCAACCTTTTTTACAAGTTCGCCTATTTTCTCTTCTTTAGTAAGCTCTTTGGTTTCAGGAACTGAACCGCTCTCTTCAATGATTCTAGGAATCCCGTCCCTTACCAATTTATTGTATTCGGCACTGCCCGGGTAGCCTTCGCCGTTCATTTTCTTACCTCCTTTGAAGATTA
>JAMCYV010000002.1 GCA_023473595.1 Patescibacteria group bacterium
AAAGAAGTTGTCTTGACTATTGTTGAAGATAAAAGGAGGTGTTACAAAACCCCTCTTTAAATTTATACCTTAATCAAAAGTTATTGTGTTAAAGATACTGTCTAAGAGACTTTTACTGCTTGGATAACCAATAACATAGGCATAGCCATTATGGATTATTGCTTTATAATACTGAACTGTTGAGGCACCCATTGTGAATGTATACACCTTGTCATTACCCTTTGTTTCGGTTGATACAAGCTTATTGCCTTCAGCACCATTAGAAGAAGAAATTTGATTTGGGTCGATTGTCTTATATACCCAAAGATTTAAATTATCATTACGACTTATTAACAAATCTAATTTTGCATAGTTAGGTCTCATATACCAAGGGGCGACAGTTTCATCAGCACTGATATGAGTAGCAGATTCATCTTTAATAGTATAACTATCTGGATATTTGAATGAAAAATCTAACGATGCATTTGTATAAGTTTTCCAATTCGCAGTTGGATCTGCCGTAGTAGTAGTAGTAGTAGTATTTGTTTGTGCTTTCTTTAACTCCTCAACTTGCTTTAGCAAATCTTGAGTTTGCTTGTTAGCTGTTTCCTTGTCTTTTTTGGCTTGTTGGTCCATTACATAATAAACCGAACCTCCAATAGCTCCAGCAGTGATAATAACGATTCCTAGAGTAATAAAAAGTCTTTTTGAATTTAATTTTTCGCTTTCAGCCGGCATAAAATCTCCTTTTATTAAGTTAACATTATGATTATAACATATCCGTCTTTTACGGAACAAATCTTGTAAAACTAATGCGCTTGACGCTATTCTTTTGGTCATGTCGGACGTGGCTAATCTTCGTCAAATCGAGTTCGACTCGATGGTCGGGGTGGCGGGATTTCCCTCGACTACGCTCGGGATAAACTTTCCGTCTGTTTCTGGTCGGGGATACTGGACTTGAACCAGCGACCTCACGCACCCCATGCGCGCGCTCTACCAAACTGAGCTAATCCCCGTAAAACTTCTTTCTTTCGTTTGTGTTATGCTTTAAAGTATACTCCTTCCATCTTGCTTCTTCTCTTGTACAAAATGTTTCATACTTTATCAATTCCCAAGGCCTTTTGTTTTTTGTTGATTTAACCTTACCGATATTATGTTTGCTTAGCCTGCTTTCTATATTATCAGTTTGGCCAATATAAAGAGATCTATCTTTTAGGCTTCTTAATAAATATATAAAACATTATATTCTTTACCAGCCCCCTCCGGGCCTATCGGCCTGAAGGGCCGGAGGCTGCGCATTAGGCCAGCTATGCTACTCCCTCTCTGAGCCTACGGCTCAAAGAGCCGGAGGCCGTTAAATTGAAATCCTTAAAAGCGATAATACTGCATTACAAGCCGGAACGATAATTCCGAAAAGAAAGCCGCTTCCCAAGAAAACAAGAGCAACAAGGGCAAGCATCCCATAAATCTCAAATTTTTGGACATCAATGTTTTTAGGGAGAATGGCATAAAGGACCCGAGAACCATCAAGCGGCGGGATCGGGATAAGATTGAAAACCATTAGTCTGACATTAATCAAGACAATGATAAAAAGAAGTTCAACGCCAAAGATCGGCAGTTTTACAAAATGATAGAGGAGAGCAAGAACTGCCGCTAAGACAAAGTTTGCAAGTGGTCCTGCCAGAGAGACCAAAGCCCAGCCGACTTTGGGGTTTTTGAAATTATTGGGGTTTACGGGGACCGGCTTTCCCCAGCCGAAACCGACAAGAAGAATCATCAAAGTCCCGAAAATATCTAGGTGCGCCAAGGGATTTAAACTGATTCTTCCTTTCATTCGAGCTGTCGGATCGCCTAAATAGTTGGCTGTCCAGGCATGCATAAATTCATGGACTGTTACTGCTGCCAAAAAAGCAACCACCCACAAAAGAAAACTGATAGGATTTGTCGTAAGCTCGTTTAACATAGTTTTTCTTGACCCTTAAACCCAAATATGATATCATTTACTCTGTTATTAATCAATCTTAAGGGTCCTAACAAAATGTCAAAAATTTGTGAAATTTGCGGTAAAAAACCACTTTTCGGACACAACGTCAGCCATTCCCACCGAAAAACCAAAAGAAATTGGCTTCCAAACATTCAGAAAGCCAAGATTTCTGTCGATGGAAAAGAAACGACAGTTAAGATCTGCACCAAATGCTTAAAGGCCCAATCTAAAGTTAAAAAAGTAGCAAGTAGTAATGGAAAGCCTCCTAAAGAGGCTTTTTAAAATCAAAACTTAAAACCCAAAAGTCAAAACTACAACTAAAAACTTTATAACTAGGGTTTTTCAAACTTCTGAGCAAACATTATGTTTGGCTATTTTTTTAGTTTTAATTTGCAGTTCTAAGTTCTAAATTTTGAATTTTGAGTTTTAACTTTCTAAAACCACAATTTCCATCTCTTCAGGCAGATCTTTCTTTGCTATTTTGAGCCTCGGCAAAGGCTTCATTTCCGAACCCATCTCATGCAAAAACTTATCCAGTGACTGAAGCTCGGAAATCTTTGAATCCTTTGTTTTATAATGCATCGGAATAGCAATCTTTGGCTCTACTTGGGAAATTACCTTGGCTGCCCCTTCTGGTCCCACGGTGAATGTTCCTCCTACTGGCACAAAAAGGATATCAACTCCGTCAATTTTCTCTAATTCCTGGGCCGTAAGCTCCCGGCCAAGGTCACCTAAGTGGCAGAGTTTTATTTCATCAATTTCAAAAACAAAGATTGTATTCCCAGCTTTTTTATTTTCTTCTGTCCCTCCATGTTCTGAAGCTACCCCTTCAAAATCGCAGTCTTTGATTTCGTACTCGCCTGGCGAATCAAAGACCATTGGATTACCTGAAATTCCACTTATACAGTCATGGTCATAATGATTATGGCTTATCGTAACAACATCAGCAGTTGTCCTAATATTCTTATAGCCTGTTTTTGCAGTATCAAAAGGATCAGTTACAACTGATAAATCCCTACCTTGAATTTTAAAACAAGAATGCCCGAAATAAGTAATTTCCATGTTAAACCTCCTTTTTCTCCCCTTTATTCAAGTAATATTCATCTAAAATAACGCTTATCGTCGAGGCAATAGGAACTGCCAAAATAATTCCGATAAGCCCTAAAAGCTTGCCTCCCAGAAGAATCGAAATAATAATGATTGCCGGAGTCAGGCCAACAGCTCTTTTTAAAATATTCGGGGACAAAACATTGGATTCGAGTTGAGTAATAATTGTAAAAAGAATAATAACTGCAATCGCTTTTCCTGGAGAAACAGTAAGAGCAATGAGAGTCGCTAGAGTGCCAGCCAGAAAAGGGCCGAAAATGGGAACGAATTCGGCAATCGCTGTAAAGGTGGCAATAGTCAAAGCAAAAGGCACCCCAAGGATGGCAAGGCCTATTAAGACTAAAGTGGCGACCACTAAAGAAAGGAAAATTTGCCCTCTTAACCAAAGGCTGACTTTTTCTGAAATTTTTCTAAACACCCTGACAGCTTTCTCACTGTGACGGGTAGGAAAATAGTAGGCAATACCGAGTTCGATTCCGCCTTTCCTTAAAAGGAAATAAAAAGCCATGACTAAAACAACGATTGCTCCTGCAATGCTTGAAAAAACTCCAGTAACCCCTGATAAAATTCCCGAAGGAGTTATAGTGCCTAAAGCACTCATAATGTTAGAAAAGAGACGGTTAATCTCGTTAGGCCCAACGTAAGGAACCTTCATTAGATAGCTTCGAATAATCCCGATGTAATAATCACTATTGGTAGCTATCTGTTGAATCTGGCTGACAACCGGCGGTAGAATGGCCCTGACAAGGAAAACAAAAAAAGCGATAATAATGGCATAAAGAGTAAGAATACTTAAAAATCTTGGAGCACCTCTTTTTTCAAAGCGGTCGACGATAGGCTCCAAAAAAGTAGCAAGAACAAAAGCCAAGATAATTAAGATCAAGACATCTCTGACATAATAAATAAGATAGATGAAAATAAGGAGAGCTATTATCCGGACGATATTATAGATCGGGATATCAATAATAACCTTTTTGAGTCCTTTATTTTCTTCCGGCTTATCGGTCATTTTTTCTCTAAATTATCTATTACGACATCTTTGGGAGCAGCAAAAATTTCCGCCAAGAAACGGTCGAAGAGCATTTGCCTATCCTTGTATTCGTCGAGAGTGAGTATAGTATAGTTAATCTCTTTTTTAACCTCTTTTTCCATCTCTTTTAGAAGGGGTAAAAGTTTCTTTTTATCAATATCCCCCACCAGAAAAAGATCGATTCTATTTGAAGGGTCGTTCACAAAGGTACCAAGAAGAGCGGCATAATAAACAGAACCAAGCTTTCTAATATCCTTGGTAAATTTCTTTTCCTCCGATAGCTCTTTTGATAATTTGCCGAAGATATTTTTTAGTTCCGGAAAAATCTCGGCATTAATATTGGCGATATAGTATAGCTTGCCGTTTTTATATTTAAAATTAAGAAGCCCTAAGTTTTTTAAATTGCTTAGTTCTCTTCTAACCGAATTGATTTGCTCACCGATCAGCCGGGTAATCTCTCGAACATAAAAAGTCCGTTCTTCGTTATTCAAAAAAAGATTTAAGAGCTTAACTCTGGTTCTTGAGCCAAATAATTGTTCAAACATACTCAAAATATAACTTAAAAAGGCAATTTTGTCAATCTAAATTTGAACAAGAACTATATCCAAAAACCCGGTCTAAGTAAAGCAGTTGGAACAGATCCCGTGCTAAAATAAGCACAACAAATAAGGAGGACCTGTTCCATGAGTATTTTAACTAAAATCCCCAGTGAAAACAAAATTGAAAAAGAAGTAAAAAAGA
>JAMCYV010000008.1 GCA_023473595.1 Patescibacteria group bacterium
TTTGAAGAGTTTTGTTGCGACGGCATTTGACTTGTCCTCTGAATTTGTTGTTCTTGATTTCTTTCAGATTGTTCTTCTTTAAATCCTGTCTGCCCTTCTAAGCTTTGCGGTTGGATGTTAGAAGGTATCTGTCTCTGAGGAATTTCTTGGGCATTGAACAGACTTTCTTGCTCTACATTATTCCAAGGCGGATTTTTAGCTGCTGTTCGGTTGCCGACGAAAACTTGGTTGCTGCCATTTCTAACATTTATAACAAAAGGATTAGTAGTGGTAGGAGCCCAGCCGGCTATAGGTGCTTGAGTTATTGTGTGGTTGCCAACCGGCACATTAAAAAAGACAAATTGTCCGTTATTATCAGTAGATCCAACTAGCTGTTGGCTCGTGCCATCTAGAGTATACACAAACCCTGCTAAGCCATATTCGTTTGAATTTAAGTCTCTTACTCCATTGGCATTTCGGTCAAAAAAGGCATTTACAGTCACCGAGCCGGTAGGGTTTCCACACGTTCCGGGATTTTGCTCTATTTGCTGGGTGCTTTGGGCGAAAACCAGAGAAAGAGAAATAAGTCCGGCAGCTAAAATTAAGCCTATTTTCAGTACATTTTTAAAGATATTTTTCGCTCTCATAATCCCAGACTATCTCCCATGATTTGAAATTCAATTGTGAAGAAGCCCCAAATCTAAAAAATGAGTTAAAATTATCTAAATTTTTATGGCATTTAGCCTATACTTGGTTTATCATATAAAGGTAAATTTTTAGTATGAAGATATTTAACAAAATTGTCGCAGTCAAATTAAAAGTGCTTGCCAAACTTATCTTAAAGGTTCAGCATCCTTTTATTATTGCCATTACGGGAAGCCTTGGTAAGACAAGTACGAAAGCTGCCATTGAGACAATATTTAAAGGCAATTTCAATTTTTTCTCATCTGGGAGAAGTTACAATACGGAATTCGGTCTGCCACTTACGATTATGCAGGCAGAAATGCCTGAAAATCTTCAGAATGTTTTAGGCTGGATCAAGGTCTTTTTCAAGGGTGCGAAAAAGATTTTTAGTAGAAACTATCCAGAGATTTTAATTTTAGAGATGGGAGCGGATGCTCCGGGGGATATCGATTATCTTTTATCAATTGCAAAGCCGGACATTACTGTAATTACAGGAATAGCTCCAGTCCATTTGGAGGGTTTTAAAGACGAGAAGGTAATTTTTGAAGAAAAAAGCAAGACAGTAGTTAATGTCCCGAAGGCAAGAGCTATTCTAAATATTGACTTCAAGGACTTAAAAAGGCTGGCTGAGATAATTCCCAACGAAAAAATAACTTACGGAATTAACAGTAATGCAAATGTCACCGTTTTTAACCTCAAAAACTCTTTGCAAGGGATTGCTTTTAAACTTATTTATAACGGGCATGAATATCCGGTTCGAAGCAAGCTTTTCGGCGAGCATTCGATCTACAGCCTTCTTGCAGCCTTTGCTGTCGGAGTAGCTATGGAAATTGACCCTGAAGAAATAGTAAAAAAACTTGAAGGCATAAGCGCTTTTCCAGGAAGAATGGATCTTTTGAAGGGGGTAAACGGTTCCTATATTATTGATGATTCCTATAATTCTTCTCCTTATGCTGCTGAAAAAGCATTAGACAGTTTAAAGACATATAAAGGAATTAATCGAATTATCGTTGTACTTGGGAGCATGAATGAGCTTGGGGCTGCGTCCGAAGAAGCTCACAAAGAATTAGGCAGGCAGGTTGCAAAAACAGCGGATATTTTGATAACGGTAGGGGAAGAAGCTGAAAAGTGGCTGGCTCCAGAAGCAATAAAAAATGGTTTGAATAAAAAATTTGTTCATTCTTTCAAGGAACCTTTTAGCGCGGGGGAGTTTTTAAAACAGATGGTTAAAAAAGACGACATTATCTTAATCAAAGGCTCCCAAAACAATGTCTATACTGAAGAAGTGACAAAGCAAGTTATTTATCCTGGTTTATATCCTAAAGATATCCTGGTTAGGCAAAGTGCCGATTGGCTTCTAAAAAAGAAAGCGCTAATGGAGAAATTCAATGTCAAATAAAGAAGTAATTCTCGATGTCCCTTATTACTCTGAATTTATTAAAGCGGATGGTTCCATTCGCCATATTGAGGTCTTTAAAAGGCGCTCCTGTGGAATTATCTCTCTTAAAATGGCGCTTGATTATTTCTCGAACCAGAAAAGAGGCCGAAATATTACTCTAGAGAAACTGATTGAAACCGCTTTAAAAAATGGCGCATATAAGCTAAGGAAAGGGGCAACCAAGGGCGGAGGCTGGGTTTATTCAGGTTTGGTACGAACACTTCAATTCTATGGATATAACGCTTGGCGGAGGCATTTCTTCATTCTGCCTAAAGATTTAAATGTCTTTAAAGAGGAAGGAGTGGGTGAAAAGTCTTTGGATGGATATAAAAAACAAGTTTTGTCTGAAATAGAAATTAGCTTCAAAAACAGCCTGGATAAGGGGTTACCTTTTTTAGTTAGCATCTTTAAAGATTTGGGCAGCAAGAAAAGCCCTCATCTAATTGTTATTACAGGTTATAGGGAAAAAGATGGCAAGCTTACCGGCCTTTTTATAAACGACCCTCATAACCCCAAAAATGGGGCGAAAAACCGTCCTCTTCATAAGAACCAGTTTATTTCGATCGCTGATTTTGTTAAAATATGGAGAAAAACAGCCCTTTTTATAGAAGCGAAAGCTTATAACTCCAAAAATAAAGTTACAAAATGATTAATAAAGAATTAAGAGATTTGAAAAATAATTAAATTGTCATCCTGAACTTGCCTGCCCGGCCGAAGCTGGGCGAAGGCGGGATTCAGGATCTATTGGTATAGACTCCGGTTCGATGACTCCGACGAGTATCGGACTCCGTCGGAGATCAAGCCCGGAATGACATAGTATTTTATGAAAGAATATAATCCGAAAGAAATTGAGAAAAAGTGGCAGAAAGTCTGGGAAAATACTAAGCTTTATCGAACAGATTTAAATGCAACAAAACCGAAACATTATAATTTGGTAATGTTTCCTTATCCTAGCGGCGAGTATTTGCATATGGGGCACGGCTATTCCTATCCAGGAGCTGACATTTATGGTAGATACAAGCTTCTAAAAGGATTCAACGTTTTTCAACCGATTGGCTATGATGCTTTCGGCCTGCCGGCAGAAAACTTTGCAATAAAAGCTGGGGTTCACCCTAAAGAGAGCACTAGATTAAACATTGAACATGCTGAAAGCCAACTGAAAAGCTGGGGGTGTATATTTGATTTTTCAAGGGAGGTTACTACTTCAGAACCAGATTATTACAAATGGACGCAGTGGATTTTTCTACAGTTATACAAGCAGGGATTGGCTTACCAAAAAGAGGCTCCGGTAAATTGGTGCCCAAAGTGCCTTACCGTTTTGGCCCATGAACAGGTTATAGACGGCTTATGCGAGAGATGTGAAACGGAAGTCGTTCAAAAAATGATGAAGCAGTGGTTCTTCAAAATCACCGATTACGCCGAAAGATTAATCAAAGATTTGGACAAAGTCGACTGGCCGGAATCTTCTATTATTAAGCAAAGGAATTGGATTGGAAAAAGCGAGGGTGTTCAGTTTGAAATGGCAGTCGAAGGGCAAAAAGAAAAGATAGAAGTCTATACGACAAGGATTGATACTGTTTTTGGAACGACCTATGTCGTTTTAGCACCGGAACATCCATTGGTTTCCAAGATTGTCACTAAGAATCAGCAAAAAGAAGTTGAAAAATATCAGACTGCGACCCAAAAGAAGTCGGAGCTTGAAAGGCAATCTCTAGATAAAGAAAAGGCAGGGGTTTTTACCGGCGCCTATGCCATAAATCCATTTAATAATGAAAAAGTGCCGATTTGGATCTCGGATTACGTTATCTTCTCTTACGGAGCAGGGGCTGTAATGGCTGTCCCGGCGCATGATGCGAGGGATTTTGAATTTGCTCAAAAATATAATTTACCAATTAGAAAAGTAGTTGATCCCCATAATGAGTTTCAATCGTTAATCATAAAAGAAAGTGTTGATATCAAACGATTTTTACAAGGGCTTAATAATCTGAAGATGCAGTATCATAATTATTACGATTGGGGGCTAAGAATCTATGGAAGGCCTGATCATGAAGAAAAATATATTAAATTAGTTCAAGAGACCCTTAAAAAGGGTCCGTGGTATGTAGATGCGGACGGCTCGTTGAAAGTGATAATTTTTAAAGATAAATCTTTCAAACTTCCAAACGAACAGTCAAAAGCTGAAGAATATGCTAGACAAATTGGTGTTCCTGAAGAACAAATTGATTGGCAAAAAGAAACTACTTATGGGTATTGTTTTGATCGGTATGGAACATTAGTTAATTCTGGGGAATTTACAAGTCTTACTTCAGAACAGGCAAAAAAAAGAATGGCATATTGGTTAGAAGAAAAAAAGATTGGTTCTAAGAAAATAAACTACAGGCTTCGCGACTGGTCTTTTTCACGCCAGAGGTATTGGGGAGCGCCGATCCCAATAATTTACTGTGAAAAGTGCGGAATCCAACCGTTTCCGGAAAAAGATTTGCCAGTTCTTTTGCCAGAGTTAAGTTTGGAACAGGTTCGTCCGAAGGGAACTGGCAAGGGGCCACTGGCTAATGACCCAAGCTTTGTAAATACCACTTGTCCCAAATGCGGCGGCAAAGCCGAAAGGGAAACGGACACTATGGATACTTTTGTCTGCTCCA
>JAMCYV010000020.1 GCA_023473595.1 Patescibacteria group bacterium
TCTTTTTTACTTCTTTTTCAATTTTGTTTTCACTGGGGATTTTAGTTAAAATACTCATGGAACAGGTCCTCCTTATTTGTTGTGCTTATTTTAGCACGGGATCTGTTCCAACTGCTTTACTTAGACCAAAGGTAAAAGACTTGACAGAACGTAAGTTATTTGGTATAAATAAAGTGTAATAGGTCAGCGGCTTTATGAAGCGTCCATTGCGGTTATTACAAGGAAGTACCTTGTCAGCCGCAATTTTTGTTCTCCGGGCGCTTTTTCCTTCTATGAAGGAAGCCTATGATCACTCTTATCACCTGAGCTTGCAAAAAGGACTAAAAGAATTCAGAGAAAGGAGGAAACAAGGATGTTTTACTGTGAAGACTGCAGGAAGAAGAATGAGTGGCCGGGAAGTCTCTGGACAAGCTATGGTCCTTGTGAAATCTGCGGCAAGACCAAAGAATGCTATGATCGACCGAGCAGGACCCTTCCTATTCCCAAGAGCAATAGGAATGAAAAAGACTCTCGCTAAAAATAGCGCCAAATATCCAATCCTCTATTGCTAACTGACAAGTACTACCAAAACCCCGGGTGGTTTTTACCATCCGGGGCGCTTCCCTATTGTTTTTTATTCAAAGGGCAAATCGCAAGAAAGTCAAAATGTTGTCTAGACTGATATTTATAAAAAGATTTTGTTGGGTTGGAAAATAAATACCTGAAACACTAACAAGATTTCCTCAGGTCAGATACAAGCTGGTAGGAATCCGCTGGCAAAAAGTAAAAACAAATAAGTGAGAATGCCAGTGTATGCAAATAAACCAATAATTATAAAAAGACGCTTATCAAAAAGTCTTTCATTATTTATCGCCTTTTTACGATAAAAAACATAAGCATAATTCCTAAAACCCCAGTTATTGTTACTCCGCCGTAAAATATGACTAATATCCAGATCGGCGTTGTAAAATCAACGCAATTTAATTTAATTGTTTTTTGTTCCATATAATTATTTTACCATAAGTACAACATTCTATGATTCGCACCTGTCCGTCCGTAGCTACAAACGAAGGAGGAAGAAAGTCAGAATGTTGTTTAGGTTTTTATTAAACCTTGAAATTGGGGGTCTATATTGTCTAAAGGAAGTAGACATCCTAAGTCCTAAGAGAGCTTAAAGAAATGGGGTTAGGTTTTGATTAATAGAAAAATTAAGATTTATTTCCTAACTTTATTTATAGCCTCTCTTCATTTATCAGTGTGAAACCAGAAACAGCCTTCAGACTCTTTTTGATCATGTTTATCAATTTTCAATCCTGAAACTAAAAAACCCCCGAGTTCCGGGGGTTTTTTATCCGTTGGTTATTCTATTCTGCTCTTGAGACTTTGGTAGCAGAAGGTCCTTTTGGTCCTTGTGTGACCTCAAACTGGACTTTATCGCCTTCATGCAGATCTTTGAACTCTACACCTTCAAGCTCATTCTGGTGGAAGAATAAATCCTTATCCTCACCTTCTCGAGCAATAAAGCCAAATCCTTTGTCTGTAAGTCTTTTGATTGTTCCTTGTTCCATTTGTTTACCTCATTTTTTTATTAATCACATTTTACGCATTAAAAAAGCCCGACCCTATAACTCTCGCATGCAACTGTAATGAAAGCATTATAGCTTATATTAAGGTAAATAGCAAACTTTGTCATGATTTAATATAATAAAAATCAATATGAACTTAGAACGGCGTTTCGTAAACGATAATAAACTTAAGCATGTTTGGGAAAAAAGGAGGGGTATCTCTAGGAGCATCCTCGCCGTTATCGTCTATATTCTTTTAATAGCCCTTATAGTCATCACCATCATCTCTTTACTTAAGTATTTAAAAAAGTAAATTATTTAAGAATTAAATAAGATAAAAAGGGGTAGCTTGTCTAGACCTTCATAACGAAACATCCAGTAATTTGCTCTTCTGGCAGTTTTAGAAAGTTTATATTTCTTCAGGTTTTCTTTAGGAATAAAAGGATAAAATCTGATCTCTTGCCTCTTAGTCCCCTTTTCTTCCCACTTAAAATTAGCAATTAATGGTGGGGTAATAAATCCAGATTTTAATACCTTGTCCATAATTTCCCAACCGGCCCCAAAAATTACTGCCCTTGGTTTACAAACATTTGTTTTAACTTGAGCTCTAAAAGAACAACCAGTGCATTGAACATCATATAATGGATAGTTTGGCGGTAAAATCATTAAATTTTTTCCACAATTAGGACAAGGCACTTTTTCAACTACCTCTAATTCTCCCTGATCACCATTCGATTTATTATTTACCATAGCTATACATTAGTTATGGTAACTTTATTACCAATAACTTGGTATTCTCTAAAACCGGCTATATTAATTCCATTTGCTAAAATCTTTGTCTGGCTTCCGAAACCAAAAGGGACATATAGATATAAAGGAACCCCAATATTTGCGAAAGCTCTCCACTGTTCGACGCTTTCTTCATTAATAGTTTCCTCGGTCTCAACTTCCCCAAGGCATTTAGCTATATTAGAACCATTAACAGCAACTATGTCAGGCCAAAGATTTCCATTAGAAAAAGAGATGGTTTTGTCAGGATGATTTATATAAGTAGCTAAACCATTTTCTGTAAAATTGAACCTTTGGTTTGCGATAATATTGCATAAAGTGTCATGGAAATTTTCTTGTTCTTTTGATGTCATTTTGTTCTCCCTTCTCTATTAATTCCTCAACTTTTCTTTTTGCTTCGTTGAGGAGTTGCTTGGATTTCATTCGTGATTCGTGGGATTTTTTAACTAAATCGGCTATTTTTTGCTGTGTTTGTAGTGGTAGAATTGGGATTAACACTACAACTTTTTTTACTCTTCTACAGATCCATAGCTTCAATTAGTGGCGTCGAGAAAAACAAGTTTTTCAAATAATTTTTTGCTGTTTTCTTCTAATTCGTTTGCTTTTCTTAACTCATCATCAGCATTTTCTAATTTATTTTTTATTTCATTCACAATTTCTTTTTGCAATTTTAAATCTGGAATTGGAATGATTGTATTTTTTATTTCATTTGATCCAATCCTCATGCGAGATGAACCAGTCAATTCATGTTCCCACTGCTTTAATACATAATCGCTTCTTAAAACAGCCCACAAGTAATCAAGAGTAATTTCGGAAGAATCCAAAACAAAAGGTAAAAGTTCGTTAGAACCCACGCAACCATCAAATTCAGACGACACGATAACAATCTTTCCTTTTTTAGGCTGTAGTTTAGAGATGAGAATACTGCCATTTTTGAGCAAAACTTTTTCCGATCCCAACTCGGAAACTTCTCTAAATTCCGTTATTCTTCCCGTATTCTCATCAATTTGTTTTAATTCAACAAGCCTATAATAATCACCTGGTACAATCTTATTTTCTTTTTGAGGTTTAATCAATTTCCCAAGTGATTTAGATTGATATTTTTTTAATATTCCGACTAACTTTTCTCTGAGAGGATTATTAAAAAGAGCGTCCAAACGAGAAAATGGGTCTTTCTCCAAAGCCACTTCAAAAATTCTTGATTTTTCGGTTTCCTCAATAAGCGGCAGGCCGATTTTTTCAACAACGGCAGAGCGAGCTTCACTAATCAAGCGTTTTCCCGCTTTTCTGTGTTTCTCTGCCTCTTTAAAAATCAAGTAAACTGAATCAAGAATTTTTCTCTGTTCATTATTTGATGGCAAGTAAACTTCTATGCTTCTACAACTTTGCAAACTCAATTTATACTGCAACGAACCAACGGAAAACCTTTCAGTTTGCAATCTTCCGAACTCACTACCAAGATAATGCAAAAGAAATCGGGGCAAAACACTATCATCTTTTGTTCTTATCCGCGCAATATTTTCTGTGAAATCGCAAACTTCAACATCATTTTCTAAAATTCCGACTTCGCCAATGGTTCCGACAATTGTAATTACAATGTCGTCTTTTTTTAATTGATAATTTTGTATTCCCTGATGAATCTCTTTAGAAATCTTAGCAGCAGAATCTACTTTTACTTTTAGATTTTTTACATCTGTTGCTCGGATGTAAGGGATAACATCTGTTTCGCTTTCTTGAATAGCTGTTCCTTTGGGCAATCTTTTTCCGCCGTTAACCTCTGCAACAATTCTTAATTTTGTTAGTTTGCGATTCTTATTTTTGGCAACTTGTAATTTTTCAATCTTATTTTCGAAAACAGGATTAAACCACGCACAATCAAGCCGATCATCATGTTCGGCTAGATCAACGCCAAAAGTTAATGGCATTTTTTCAAATATTGTTTTATTTATAGTCGCCATTTTCAAATTTTGTAAATGAATCTAAAATACTGCCTAAATCGCCTCACCCTTCTTTTTCGTCCGTAATTCTGCCCGCGTCATTATGCCCGACACCATTACTAATCGCCATAAAGACTTTTGGCTGCTTTTCTGACGGACTAGTTTTTTTGGTGAGATAAAGAACAGAAGTTTTAACGCCTGTATCGGCATTAACAAAAGTATTTTTTGGAAGAGAAATAATGGCTCTCACAATAAATCTTTCCCTCAGCCATTCTCGGAATTTTTGCATTACTTTTCCTTGCCCCTCTGTATTCAAAACGCTTTCATCAATAACAGTCAAAAGTTTCCCGCCTGGCTTTAATAAACCATGGTATCGCTCCATGAACATAATGTTGGATTTCAATGACTTAGCCAAATCCCCGCCAAGACTTGCTAATCCATATTGCTCCAAGACTCTTTTTTCGTCCGGTTTGCTTTGCTCATACTTCATACTGAACGGTGGATTAGTGAGTACAACATCAAATTTTTGCTTTTCAAGCAATTTATTTAATTCCTGTAATTCGGTTTTTCTTTCATTATCCATTCCTGACTCAATAAAAAGTTCTTTATCAAGAGTATCAGCTAAAAAGATATGGCTACCACCGTCGCCATGCAGATACATATTCATTCGAGTAATAGGAACGATATCGTCTTCACTTGCATCAATTCCAAAAAGTGATTCTTCCCTTATTTTTTGCTTGAGCTTTGATAATTCTTGATCGGTTAAATTTTTGTTGTCTGCTTTATGAAATAAATCACTCAGGGCAAAAATTAAAAATCCTCCAGTTCCACAGGATCCGTCTAAAATAGTGTCAGGTTCGTACTCTCCTGAATCTGGATCCTTTTTTATTCTTAATCGTGCCAGTTTTGTCATGAATTTAACGACAGATCGAGGCGTAAAGAATTGCCCCAATTCTTTACCACGAACTGCCGCTTCCAAGAAAGTTTCAAAAACCTTACCGTTAATATCATCTTCAACGCTTCTCAAATTAAAACTTTCAATCATTTCAACAATGGCTTTTATTGTTGAAGGTGATAAATTTATCTTTTCGTCTTTTTGAAAAATGCGTTTTTTCTCTCCTTTAATAACTTTACTTTCCAAATCATCTCTATATTTTTGAAAAAGTGTATTTATCCAATTTTCATCTCTAGTTTGCTCAATTTTATGAACGCTAAGTCTGAAATCATCTATAGATACGCTTTCGCCAGCTTCTATCTTGTTTTGAATTTCTTTGTCTTCATTCATCTTCACAAACAAAACCTTAGTGAATTCATAGAAAGCTTTTTTGGGTCCAATTTTTTGTTTACGACGAATCAAATCATGGGCTTGCTTAAAAACGCCTTTTAATTCAACGATGTCTGGGGTGCGAAATTCAAAAATTTCTTCCTTTGCTGTGGGAGTTCCTTTTTTAAAACTATTCAGCGAAATTAAACTAACAAGTTTTTTATATTTTTCGTTTGTATCGAAAAAATCATCAAAATCTAATTCTAAAATAGGTTTGTTTTCGTCAACTTTGGCTAGCTCCGTCTTTATTCCGTTTGTTGTCAAAACAAATTGAATCGGATTTTTTCCAATAAAGCCACGATTAACAACTGTCGCGTAATCTTGCGCTTCTGTCGTATATTTATCGGTCGCTTCTTCAGGATGTTTAGCTTCAATTATCAGAACTGGCGTTTTGCCTATACGAAGTTGATAGTCGGGGATATGGCTTTGCCTTTTTTGCCCTTTACCAATTACATAAGCAGGAATAGCATGTTTTGTTAAAATATTTGTATCTTTATACCTTAAATCCTTAAGCAAGCGTGCGACAAAAAACTGCTCAACATCGCTTTCATTGCGGAGAATTGATTTTTCACAAAACTTGTTTTCCATAATGCTTACTCTCTTAAAAGCATAGCACAGTTCTTTTCGAGCGTAAAGTTTATCTTTTGAAGAAAATTTATTTCCCTAAATTAGTCATCATTTTACCTAAAAAGAACGTGTCATGAGTAATAGCGATTATTCTGCACATAGGGTTTTCTGGTTTTAAATATGTCCTACCTTTATCATAAATAAATCTTTTAAGAGTGACATCGTCGTCAATCCGAGCAAGAACTATATCGCCTGATTTATATTCCTTCTCTTTTTTTATTAACACCAGGTCTCCATCATAAATACCAGCTTCTATCATTGAATTGCCGCTAACCTTTACAACAAAAACATCATGATCGTATTTCTTATAACCATTTGAATATTCTATCCATTGGTCTTGCTCAATAGCCTGAATAGCTGGACCTGCGGCTGTTATCCCTGCTAGTCTAACTAGAGGTTCTTTGCCTATCGCTTCATAGCCTAGCGGGAGAATGACAATACCACGAGCTGAGCCTCCCTCTCTTCTGATAAGCTTTTTCTTCTCAAGAGCGTTTAGCAAGTCAAGAACCGTTTGGTTAGAACTAACATTAAGCTTTTCTTTGAGGTCATTCAGTGAAGGCGGAAACCCAGCAGTTTTTAAGGAACTGTATATGGCCAATAAAACTTCTTTTTGCCTTTTTGTTATTTCATTTGTTAAAACCCTCATGCTTAAATTATATCACCGACCAAATAGTCGGTGTCAAGAGGTTCTCTAGACCCCCGTCTATAAGGGGATCTATAAAGTAGTATTTCCCCTTATTCTACCCCAAAAAAAGCCAAGGGTTGCTAATCAGTAGCCGATGTCTGGAGCCGTGCAATATTTAGTTTCAACAACTCGAGTATTTAAGGTTCTAAAATTCTCTACCGAAAATCTTTCTTGCTTGAACTGTTCGGCTAAAGAATAAGCTTTGCTTAGATCCTTGAGTTCTCCTTCAACTACAAAAGCCTCCTCATTAAAAATAAGCGATCCTTCACCCTCATATCTAACCGTAAAAATTTCAGCGGGAGTCAATATAATGCCTTCTCCTAATTTTTCCCTTGCCTCTTGAATACTATGAACTTTATCTCCCGAATATCCTTCTCTGGGACAAGTTAATATTCTAAACCGTTCACCAGGACTTAAGGGTTCTACCTCTCTTCTCTTGTCTACTCTTTTACTTATCTCTTTTAGCAAATATTCTAGCTCCTGATCATCGGGTAATTGGCTGTATTTTCTTCTCGGATACCGGCTAATATGATAATAAGTCTCTTCTTTGCCAAATAGAAAGTACCCAAAACAATTTATTTTTGTTACTTGAACAACTTCTTTTATTGCTTCCTTAAGCGGTTCAATGTCTTTTCTGTCTATTAAAATATTACCGCCCCAAATAGGAGCCGGCTTCAGCTCTCTAAATTCAGAAGTCGATAATTCCGGTAAAATATTTTTCATAAGCAAAATTCTACCTCAAAAATCCTTTGGTGGCTAGGAATATCAGTAAACAATTAGCAGTAAACAGTAAACAGAAAACAATAAACAGAATCTGGACAAGCCGTTCACCGACCGCTGATATACAACAAGTCAGAATGACTCTTCAACAATGAAGAATAGATTTCTCGGCTGGCGCTCGAAATGACAGAGGTTTTGGGATTAAGACGGTTAGTACCCTCTAGATTCTAACCGCTAATCACTAACCACTAACTAACAATCTTCCCGTCGCGCATATTGATAGTTCGGTCGCAGACTTTAGCAACTTCCGGATTGTGAGTGACAAGGACAAACGTAGTTCCTGTTTCTTTATTAATTTGGCGCATCATTTGAATAATTTCGTCAGAAGAGACAGTATCTAAATCCCCTGTCGGTTCGTCGCCTAGGATAACTACTGGACTATTTATGAGAGATCTTGCAATAGCTACTCTTTGTTGCTGGCCGCCAGAAAGCTCTGACGGTTTGTGTCTCATTCTATCTTTTAAACCGACTTTTTCTAAAACTTTTTCCGAAAGCTTCTTTGATTTCATCTTAGGAGCTCCGGCATATTCGGCCGCCAGAGAGACATTTTCGATGGCAAGAAGAGTAGGGATAAGGTTAAATCCCTGGAAAATAAAGCCAAGTCTCTTGCTCCTTATTTCATTTATCTCTTTGTTCTTAAGATTATCAACCCTTTTTCCATCAATATAAACTTCCCCTTCATCTGGTCGGTCAAGGCAGCCTAGGATATGCATGAGAGTTGATTTGCCCGAACCCGAAGGACCCATGATCGCTACCATCTCGCCTTTTTTTATCTCCACAGAGACGCCTTTAAGAGCCTCGACGAAGTTGTTTTTGCCTATTTTATACTTT
The DNA here is from genome assembly GCA_023473595.1 of Patescibacteria group bacterium. Classification (GTDB taxonomy): domain Bacteria; phylum Patescibacteriota; class CPR2; order UBA1875; family JAMCYV01; genus JAMCYV01. The sequence continues at coordinate 8,518 of JAMCYV010000020.1, forward strand.
TTTGAAATGTTTTTTGCCTTTATTATTGTTTCCATAAACTTACGAATTACAAATAGTTATACAAATCATACAAATATTACAAATGATCATTTGCTGATTCTGGCCAAGCCAGAATGACGGTTCTGAATGTTAATTGTTAATTGTTAATTGTAATTGTATTACTCGTATCTCAATGCCTGGACCGGGTTCATTCTGGCGGCATGCCAAGCCGGAATAAGCCCGCTAATTATGCCAAGAAAGGCGGCAAAGGCAACTGATCCGATGGCAAGCCTTGGCGTAATAAGGAAAAGGGCAGTCCCAGATTCGTTTCCAGCCGCATTGGCGATTGTTACAAATACCCAGCCAAGAAAAAGCCCGATTGAACCTCCAATAAGCCCGATCATTGCTGATTCAGCTAAAAACTGTTTAATAATCTTATTGTTTGAGGCTCCAATCGCCTTTCTAATCCCAATTTCACGGGTTCTTTCAGAGATTGACATTGTCATGGTATTTATGACTGAAAGTCCGCCGACCAAAAGCGAAATCATAGCAATTCCAAAAATAATGGCATTAAATATCGCAACCGCACTCGTCACTTGTTCTTGAAACTTCTTTGGGCCAGTAGCTTTAATTCCTTTAACTGAACTTTCAATTTTTTTAGCAAGGTCATCAGCGTTTACTCCATCTGCAGCATAAACTGTTGCTCCAGTTATAACTTTTGAGGGATCAATATTAGCCCTTAATACCTCTGGCAGAGTTTCAACAAACATTTTTTGCGATTCGGCAAATGGAATACGGACGGTGGTATCGGGGATTGTAAAAGTTTTATCTCTAATGCCTACTACCTCAAATTCCTTATCTCTTACCTTAATTTTTTTGCCGATGTCAGCATTTAATTTCTTCACAAGATCTATGCCGACGACTGCTTTTCCTATGTCGTCATCTCTAAGTTCTCTTCCTTTAGCCATAATCATTGGGAAATCTTTGCGATCTAACTCCCTTCCTTTGCCGTCATTTCCTTCAATCATAGCTGGTACTCCCATTTGAACGCTTGAAAGCTCTTTATCTAGAATCATAGTAACACCCCCAGAAACTTCCTTAACTCCTTCAACTTTTCTCAATTGATCCAGCTTTTCGATAGACAATGGGCTTGTCATAATACTAGAATAATCGCCGGCAGTTATTGTTATTTTATCTTTATAAAATTTAGTCCCGCCCCCTACTAAAAGAGTCATTTTTTCAGCCATAGCGCCCATCACTACTAAAGAAAAGACTCCAATTACGATCCCAAAAATCGTAAGAAGAGCTCTGATTTTTTTCCTAAATACGTTTTTTAGCGTTCGCATACCTAATAGATATTATCGAATATCAGAAATATAATCAATCTACCTGATTAAGTAGATTATTCTTCAGCTTTTTGGATGTCATTTATCCGCCAATTGTTCGATTTCGGCTCGAATATGAGCTTGATAAAGTAATTAATGGTCGGGTTTTTGGTGTCTGAATTATTATTCAATGTAACAGAATAAAGAGTGGAGAGATCGCCAGAGGTTCGGAATTCAATTTTATCAACGCTAACTTTTCCCAAATTACTAAATTCCCTCTTAAGCCCATAGCTCGAAACTAAGGTTTTCTGATAGTCGGAAGTGAGGTAGTACCAGGCATTTTCATAGTTCTTATTATTAATCTCTCCAAAGAAATCGGTGATAATTTTTTTCATTTCAGGGGTATCGCCCTGTAAATTCTCACCTACAACTTTTTTAGCTTCTTCGACTGCTTGCTTGCTTAACTCTTCTTTGGCATCGTAGACAGCGCCTTTGACGGCAGCCTCTTTATCGAGTTCTGCCTTTTTCATAGCATAAAAATAGCCTATAGAAGCACTCCCGCTAGAAAAAACTACAAGGATAATAAAAAAGATCAGATAAGTCCTAAACTTCATACTTTTTTTATTTTAGCATTTAAACTAAAATCAGCCAAGGATTTTTTTGGTTTTTTAGCTTTTCTTCCAAAGGATTCAGAACCTATTCCCCTTAAGATAGGGGTATGCTAATCGAAAAAATCTATAAACTGATAAAGAAATTCCTATCTAGCTATCTTATTTTAGGTTGTCTTGTGATTTTTCTGGCTGTTTTTGTTGCTCGTTCTGTTTAAATATTCTTTTACCGGCTTTTCTGAAACCCTTAGGTATTACTTTTATCGTAAATCTGGCTGGGTCTTTGTCCATATCTATAACATCGTCTGCCTCTTCGATAAGTTTAGAAGAAGTGCTTCGGCCAAAAGAAACAACTTCTGCCAAGCAACCTTTGGCCTTGGCATGATGGAGAAGTGTTTGAAAATCCCCGTCTCCGGAACAGATAACTATAGCATCAAGTTTCGGCGCTAGTTTCAGAACATCGACAGCAATCCCGACATCCCAATCGGCCTTTTTACTTCCATCAACAAAAGTTTGAAGCTCCTTGCTTTTTACTTCTAGCCCTAGATTGGTTAAAGCATCAAAAAAACTCTGTTCTTCCGGCATCTCTGCTTTTACGGTATAGGCGATAGCTCTTACAACCTCTCTACCTGCTACAGCTGCCTTTAAAACTTCTCCGAAATTTACCCTTGACTGATAAAGAGCTTTAGCCGAATAATAAAGATTTTGGACATCTATAAAAACTCCGACTCTCTGTGTTTTATACCTCATAATTCCTCCTTTACTTAGGCGCAACTTTTAGAATCATCCTTCCTGATTCTAAAGTTACGTCAGTTACTTTATAATAGTTATTAATTTTTTGGTCAATAGTTGTCTGTAAGGAACTTTCAATCATACCATTGATAATAGAAGGGGTATCTATACTCCCCATTCTTGAACTGATAATGTGCATACTTAGCTTATCATTTTCGCTTTTAGGAAAAATCAAGCTTTCGAAGTTGGATACTATCGGGGTTTTTACTTTTCCTGAAAGCTGAATGCCTGCTCCTGAAATGCTTAAGTTTTCAATTGCGATTGTATCTGAACTAGGAATTAAAGCCATAAGTTCCGAATCTATCAAGACAATTTCTCCCTCTGTAGTAAGCGCTACTTTTTCGCCTTCTTTAACGCTTTTATTTGGATTGAAAAAGTTAAAACTTGAAAGATTAATGTTTTTAAACTCGATATTTAAGCTTTTGTTTCTCAAAATGAAAAAGCCGCTTATTATAAGGACTACTAAAAAAAATAAAACAATTTTAAATCTCATTTAAATCCCGGTAATTTTAGTTATAAGATAAATAATTCCAACCCCGAGAAGAACAAATATTGAATTTAACTTATGAAATTTTTCATGTGTTTCAGGGATAAGATCGGTCGCTCCGATATAAATAAGCGACCCAGCAGCAAAAGCAAGAGCTATTCCGATATAAGACGGGTTAAGTTCTCTTAAAAAAATAAGTGATAAAACGGCCCCTAAAGGCGTGATAACAGCGATAAGAAAGGCATATTTTATCGCTTTTTTAGTATCATTTCCGATATGAGTAAAAATTGAATATATACTGATACCTTCAGGAATTTTATGAAAAATAACGCCTAAGGAAGCCAAAAGACCTAGGCTGAATGAAGCGCTAAAACCGGCACCTATAACTAAGCCGTCTAAAAGCGAGTGAAGACCGAGGCCAAAAATGCTTATCGTCTCTTTTGAATAATGGGTTTCGCATTCCTCGTCATGGCAGGTATGGATAGCGATCCTTTGCTCCAATATATACAACGCCAAAATGCTAATGAGAGCATAAAAAAGAGCATTCTTGTTAAGCTCTAAAGCTTCTGGCAAAACATCTAAAAAAGCAGTTGTAAGGAGAATACCAGTCGCAAAACTTATAAAGAAAACCATTTTATCTCTTATTTTTAGATCAAATTTAAATACCAAGAGACTACCCAACATTGTAGACATACCGGCTAAAAGACTATAAAAGAAAATATTTATATAAGAAACCATAAATTTTTAAAATGAAATTGGTCCGGCTTTGGTATCAAGCTCTTTCCATTCATCAGTATCCTTGTCCCAGACAAAAGCTCTTAATTTATAGGTAAACTCTGTATCTGAAACAATAAATTCTACTTTGGCGACTCCTCCTGCGCCTTTATGATAATGCATCTTCTTGTCCTCTATCAAGGGTCTTTTGGTCCTCTCTAGACGAATTTTACCGATAGGATTATTAAAGATAACTACTTCTTTGACACCTTTAACTTGATTGCCAAAATCATCCTCTATATTGTCTTCTTCAGTAAATTTCTCCTCTATGCCAAAGGATCGACTTATATTATCCAAGGTATCCTGCCATTTTTCGTTATTCATAATTTCTCCTTCACCTTGATAATATCATTATACTCTGAACTTATGAACTTTTGGCCTTCAAAACTTAGCTTAGTCACCGATCCAAGGTTAACTAAGTAGGAATTTACAGGATCAAAGTCTTTCTTTAAAAGTGTATTTAAAAGGATTGAAAGCGGACCGCCATGGGAAACTACGAGGATATTCTGGCCTGACTGTTCCTTTAGAATAAGATAAAGAAAATCCAATACCCTCTTTTGGATTTCAAGCACTGTTTCAGCCCCTTTTATGGTAAACTTTGTCACTTTTTCATTAAAAATTTCAACCATTTCTGGATCTCTTGTCTCTTTTTTAACTCCGCTCCATATTCCAAATTCCCATTCAGTTATTTGATCCGAATATTTTATTTTTAAATTATGCGGCCAAGCAATAATTTCTGCCGTCTCTTTGGTCCGTAAAAGAGGGCTAGAATAAATAGCGTCCAGTTTAACAGTCGAAAAATACTCGGCTAGTCTTTTAGCTTCTTCTCTGCCCTTTTTTGACAAAGGAAATCCCGGCAATCTGGAATAAACTATGTTCAATGGATTTTCGACCTCGGTATGCCTCACTAAATAAATATTTGTAATCATTGAATAGACTCTGCAACCTTTTTTAATTCTTCAATGCTTAGTTCCCCTGATCTTCGAACAATATACCAAACATTGTCTTTTATCCAAGTAACCTCTTTATCGTCTAAAATATAATAATCTATCCCTTTTAATTTGTTCAAACTGTAGGTCTTTGAATTTTCCTTTGAATAATTTTCTAAAATAAGAGCGTTTTCTCGAATATTTTGTTCTATTATAATAAGCTGTCTCTTAGAATCGGGCAAATATTTATAATTTATCGTATAAATATCCGCTGAAGAAGTCACTTTGTCCTTTTCATAACCGGGCGTCAAATAACTGGGGAGCTTGGCATTAAATTGGCTTTTTTCTTCGGCCACTTCTGTTTTTTCAGATTTAGATTGAATAGTAAACAAATAATAAACTCCATAAATGATAATAATTGAAAATGCGAAAGAAGCTAGGATTTTTAAACCTTGCATAAGATTTGATTTTCTTTTCTTTTTCTTCTCTTTTTCAGGACTTAAGAGACTTGAAACATAATCTTTGAAGAAATCCGGCTTTTCCTCCTGCTCTTCGGAATTATCAAACCTAACTACTTCTTCCTCTGGCCATTTATCATGGTCTTTTTTCTCACCCAAAGCATGAATTTCTTTTTGAATTGCCTTTAATTCCTTGGTTGATAAAGGTTTAGATGATTCTTCTTCCGGAACAGTTTGCTTAATGTTTTCACTAGCTATCACTTCTTTTTGAGGTTCATACTCCTCTAAGGGCTTATTTATTTCTGCTCCTATATTTTTTTCTTGTTCTTCTTCCGGATTTTCAAAAATTAATTTTTCAATATTTGGAGTTCCTTCTTCTATTGTAGATATTTTATCTTCTTTTTTTATTTTCTTGGATTTAATCTTTTTAGATTTAGGCTTAAGGCTGATTTTTGGAATCTTATTTTCCTCTAAAACTTTAGTAATATTTTCATTTAGGACAGAAGGAATTTCGATTTCATCAAGTGGTGATGTAATCTCCTTCTGGCTGTTTAATGCATCAATAGCTTCTTCTATGGTATTGTCATTACTGCCTTTTTTAGCCTTTGGTGGGACTTTTACAGGCTTCGGGCTTTCTACCGGCTGGTTTAAGATATCGATTAATTTAGTGAATACATTTCCTGTTTTTCTTACATTCTCCTTTTTTCTTAGAAATTCATTTTCCTTGCTTTCATCACCTAAAATATCAATAAGCCTACCAGTGTCCCCCAAAGCATCAATTGTTTCGACTGATTGAGAAAAACCCTGGCTTTTTTGGTCTTTTTCTGTTTCTTCGAGTGCGTCTTTGGCAGCTTCAAGCACTTCTGGCTCTAAATTTTCTTCTTCTGTCTCTTCTTCAAATGGAGTAGGTAAAAGATCTTTGTCTATTTTAAATTGTTCGGTCTTTTCTTCTGTCTGCACTGACATTTTTATACTTGGAGAAGTTTCAGAGACTAATTCTTGAATTTCTTCAGCTTTTAGATCTGTTGGCTGTAGTTCTTCTTTTTTTTGTTCAACTATTGGTTTTAAAGGTGGAAGATTAATCGACGGCTCCTCTTTAATCTCTGGAATTTCTACCCCTTCTTTTAGTGATAAATCATTTTCAATTTGATTTTGAATTGGTTTTTCAATTTGAACTTCTGTAATTTCTTCGGTTTCGACTTTTTCTTCTTCCTTTTTCTTAGTTTTTACAACCCTTGGTATTATTCTTGCATCCCCTGATCTATAAAAACCACCAGACTTTTCTCCTAAAATAGAATTCATCTGATTAAAAGCAGTAGAAAGCTCGTTTTTTTCTTCTTTAGGGGCAGTGCTTTCTTTAGTCAAATCCTTGGCAACTTCTTTTTCAAAAAGAGGCAACCCGCAATTTGAACAGTAGTCTTTGCCGTTTAGTTTGATTTCTGGTTCATCTTGACCACAATGGTTGCAATACATTTACTCTCCCTAACTTTCTTCATTTAAATCAAAGGAATATGGCGAGCGATAAAGCTCCGTCCCTAAGTGACGATGATATTCGGTATATTCATCTCTATCCCCGCTATGAACTGAATTGTAAGCAATATTGACTTTGGTGCTAGCATAATCTGAAACCCAAAGAATTATAGCCTCTACAGTCATCGGTCTAACCGGACTCCCAAATTCTATTTCTCCATGATGAGAAATAATAAGATGCATTAGTTCGTCTAAAAGCTCTTCTGGAAAATCATTAATAAGAGTAGCTTTGTTTTTGACAAACTCAGCCCCTATATAAATATGCCCTAAAAGCTTCCCTCTTTTTGAAAAGCCAATAGTTGTTCCTAAGGTATATTCAAACATTTTGCCGATATCATGCAAAATAGCTCCAGCAAAAAGAATATCTTTATTAACTTTGGGAAATCTTAATGCCATTGTTTTAGAAAGATGCAAGACCTCAACCGAGTGCTCAAGAAGACCGCCAGAATAAGAATGATGAACAGTATAAGCTGCTGCTGACTTTATATAATTTTCCTTGAATTCTTTATCTTTAAATATTTGTTCCAAAAGCTCTTTTAAATACTTGTTATCCAAAGTTTTGATAGTATCAGAAACTTCTGTAAAAAGACTGCCTAAATCTTTATCGCTTTTAATAATATAGTCATCAGGTTCATATTCATTTACTTTATTTAATTTAGTAATTCTCATTGAGAGTCCGTTAAAATCTTGAATAAGGCCGCTTATAGAGACAACATCACCGATTTTCACCTCTTCACAGTTTTGAAAATCATCAGACCAAATCTTGCCCCTAATATCTCCAGTAGCATCGGATAAATCAAGGCTTATGTAAGGCTTTTTATTCTTCGCCAAAAGTTTTTTATAATTTTTTACGGCAAAAGTTTCATCAAAAATAGAGTCGCCTTTTCTTAAATCTTTTACAAAAATTGATTTCATCTAAGTAAGCATTGACTTTATAATTATAAATAAAACAAACCCTAAGGTTATCCCTGAGATTACCCCTATAAAAACAGCAAAAAGATCGATAAATTTTTCTTCAATCTTTCTCATATTTCCCCTTATGTATATAATAAAGTGATTGCTTAACCTTTACAATAGATGAAATTATATCCGTTTTGAAAGATAAATAGTATTTAAGGCTAATAAACTGATTTTTTAGGAATTAGAGCTTTTATATCGCTTATACTAACTGTTTTAGTTAGAAAAATAGCTAGAACATAGATAATACCGGAAAGTCCGGAAGCAAGGAAAACATTTATATCTTTAAAAATTAAAAGGAAAATGCCGAAAATAAAAAAGGCTGAAAGAGGCTTAATAAACTGGATAATTTCTGGTCTAGTGAAAGAACCCAAGAATCGGCGGATTACATAAGAATTCATGATGAAAATTAAAACTTCCGTTGTAAGAGCAATAACGGCTGCCCCGAAAATCCCATACTTAGGAATAAAGGTTATATTGCCGAAAACATTGTAAACCATGGCAATAAAAGCGATATAAATAGTCGTCTTTTGCCTATTTATAGCAATAATTAACTGGTTAGACAGATTGGTCCAGGTATTTATAAGTAAAATCCAAACCAGGATTTTAAAGGCTATGCCGGCATCACCAAAATCTCGACCAAAAATCTGCATTACTTTTTCCCCTAGAATCGTTCCGCCGAATGCCAAAGGAAGAGCAATAATGAGCTGGGTTTTAAGACCGTTTGAATAAAGAGATAAAACTTTTTCTTTATTTTTATGAAAAAGTTTGGTAAGAACCGGAAAAAAAGCAAAATTAATCATATTCGGCACAAGGACAATCGCCATCACCATACGGTAAGCCATTCCATAAAGCCCAGCATCATAAGTACTCCCTAGTTTTGAAATAAGAACCGTTCCCAAATAAAAGTAAATATTGGCGAAGAAAAAGGCCAGACCTAAGGGAAAAGCTTCTTTGAATATCCCTGAAATATAAACCTCCTTATTTTCTGAAAAATCGGAAAATTTAATCCTATAAATTGCATAGCTTAAGATAAAAGTGAAAAGTTCGCTTGTAAGAAATGCCCAAGCGATTAAAATAACCGGAAATTTAAAAATTGAAATTAAAGCTACTAAACATAAGTAAACTATTGAGCGAAAGAGCATTTGGAAGGCATCATATTCCATTTTCTCAAATGCTCTAAAGACAGCGGAACAGAGAAGGCTTAAATTCATTAAGATAATTGCCGGCGTTAAGATCTGGATTACTGTCCTCATCTCTCCCGAGTAAAGGAAATAGCTAGAAATATAAACCGCTGGAATCATAATGAGAGAAAGCAAGAACTTAAATCCAAGAGATTTATTGAAATAAGCTCTGGTAATACTTTTATTTTTGGCAATTTCACGAGTAATTAAAAGATGAAGATTCCAATCGATTATAGCTAGAAAAAGGGAAATAAAGGCGACTGCTGCTAGTATCTTCCCTGACCCTTCCGGCCCGAAAGACCTAGCAATGACAAAATAGCTAAGAAAAGCGATAATTTTGCTTACCACCTGTCCGGTTATTAAGAAAAATGAGTTTTTAAAAATATTTTTATGCATTGCTAATTAACCTAGAAATATAATTTTGAGGGGATATTTCAAATACTTTTTCAAACAAACTGTTGATGTTTTCGTTTGTGGGCTTAAGTTTAAGAAGTTTTATTATCTTACCTTTGCCAAAATCGTCTAATATTTTATTAATTATAAAATATGAAGCCCTATAGCCGCCATTTGACATACAATAAATAAAATTTTCTCTTTTATAGGTAAACATTTTATTGGATTTATAAAGGTTTTTTAGAGGTCCTATACAATCATATCTTTTCTGGTCAGCAAGATATGAAGCTAAACCTTCATTAAGCCACCATGGCAAGAATCCCTTACTATTAATAAATAAATGGAAAATTTCATGCTGAATTATCTTATAAATACGTTCTTTCGGATGTTTAGTATATTCCTCAACCTTTGAAGGGGAAAACATTGTTATTCTGTCCCCCTGTTTATTCGTAAATGCTGTAATCCAATCTTTTGTCTTGCTGCCCCAATGTTTATCCATTTCTTCTCTCGAGTAGATAATTAGAAAATTTAGTTCAGAATTTAATTTATAACCAAAAAATTCCTCAGCTTTTTTAAAAGCCATTTTTATATATTTAAAGAGTTCCTTTACTGAATCATCACCTTCTTTATATTCAATATTTATGGTAGTATCTCCGATTTGGAGCTTTTGAATCATATATAAATTACATCTTATAAAAAGTGAATTAGTTTATTTCGAAAGAACACTACGTTTAAAGTCTTCTAGGTTCTCTAGGGCTAAACCGGTACCTTTAGCGACACAAAGCTGGGCATCTGAAGCCACGTGGCAAGGAACGCCAGTAACTTTAGTAAGCAATTTATCAATATTTTTAAGAAGTGAACCGCCGCCAGTCATTACAATCCCTCGATCGATAATGTCTGAGGCAAGTTCCGGTGGAGTCTGCTCCAAGACCTGGCGGACAGCAAGGATTATTTTTTCAAGCTCGTCCTGCATCGCTTCAACCGTTTCATTTGTCTTAACAGTAATAGTCTTTGGAAGCCCGGCGATCATATCTCTCCCTCTTATCTCAAGTTCTTTTTCTTTTTCGACCTGGATAGCGCTTCCAACCTTAATTTTTAGTTCTTCGGCTGTGTGATCGCCTATGGCTAACCCATATTTTCGGCGGATAAAATCAGCAATCGATTGATCTAAACGATTTCCGCCTACTCTGACAGAGTTGGAAGCAACAATCCCACCTAAGGAAATAATGGCAACTTCAGTTGTACCGCCGCCAATATCGACAATTAGGTTTCCAGCCGCTGAATCTATAGGAATATTAGCTCCAATGGCAGCAGCGACAGGCTCTGGAATTATGTAGGCCTGTTTGGCACCGGCGGCAATCGTAGCGTCAATGACTGCTCTTTTTTCAGTTGAAGTTACGCCAGCAGGAACAGAAACCATAATCTCCGGTCGAAAAAGCCGGATTCCGCCGGAGACTTTGTTAATAAAATATCGAATCATTGCTTCAGTTACTTTATAATCAGCAATTACCCCGTCCCTTAGCGGTTTTTTTGCTATAATCGTTTCAGGCGTGCGACCGATCATTTCCTTAGCTTCCCGGCCAACAGCCATTATCTTATTATCTTCGGCAATAGCAATAACGCTTGGTTCGTTAACTACAATCCCTCTTTTGGGAACGTAAACCAAAACATTTGCCGTTCCTAAATCTATCCCTATTTTTTTTGATAACATAGCCAAAAATTTTAATAACTAAATTTTAATTACTAATTATAAATACACGTATTTTTGAAATTATAATTTTATTAGTTATTAGTGCTTAATAATTCTTTGAAATTCTTGTTAATTTTAACTTAAAAATTTTTATTCTTCAACCTCTCTCTCGATATCGGCCCCTAAAGAAGTAAGTTTTCCCACAATATTTTCATAGCCCCTGTCGATAATTTCAGCCCCGTTAATTTCTGAAGTACCCAAGGCAATAATAGAAGCAATAATAAGAGTTGCTCCTGCTCTAAGGTCAAGGCTTGAAATGTGAGTACCATATAAAGGTGTAGGGCCGACTATCGAGGCTTGGTGAGGATTTTTAATAACGACTGATGCCCCCATTTTAGAAAGCTCATGCAAATAATTGAGTCTGCCTTCAAAAATAGTCTCGAAAATTTCACTTGTCCCTTCGGCTTGAGTTTGAAGAATGGAAAAAGGGGCTTGAAGATCTGTAGGAAAACCAGGGTAAATTTCCGTTTGGATATTAACCGGTTTTAAAACTCTAGATGGTTTTATTGCGATCCTGTCATTTTCTAGATTGAAATTCGCCCCTATCTCTTCGAGTTTATTTAAAAAACTTTCATGATGATCTTCAATAAAACCATTTACTACTATTTCTCCTTTACTAGCAATGCCGGCAATAGCAAAAGTCCCGGCTTCAATTTGATCAGGAATAATCGTATATTCAACAGGTTTCAGCTTTTTGACTCCTGTTACTTTTAAATTATGGGTGCCTATCCCTTCAATTTTTGCTCCCATCTTATTTAAGAAATTGCAAAAATCAACTACATGAGGCTCGATAGCAGCCAGCCTAATCTCTGTCTCTCCTTCTGCCAAAACGGCCGTCTGAAGAATATTCTCGGTAGCAGTAACACTAACGATTCGAAGAGTGATTTTTGCGCCTTTTAACTTATCAACAGTAATATTATATATTTCACCTCTCTGGTCTATTTTGGCTCCTAAAGTCTCGAAACCCTTAAGGTGGATGTCTATCGGCCTTGAGCCGATGAAACAGCCGCCCGGCTTTGAAATTTCTACTTTTCCAAGTCTGGCTAAGAGCGAACCTATAAGCATAATAGAAGCCCTCAAATTGCAAACAAGCTTAAAGTCAGGGCGACAGCTTTTGATATTAGTATTATCCAGAGTTAAAACATTGTCTTTAAAATTGGTCTTTGAACCCAATCCTTCCAATATTTTGACTAGATTTCGGATATCTCTGATATCAGGAACATTTTTTAAGACTGTCTTTCCTTCGGCTAGAAGAGAGGCAGCGACCATTGGAAGAGCGGCATTCTTGGAGCCGCTCACTTTTACTTCCCCTTCTAATTTTGCCGGACCTTTAATAACAAAGCTTTCCATAACTTAAATAGTTTTAATATACTCAAGAGATTTTATCAAGGCCTCTTTGTTTCTTTCCCAATCTGAACCCCAACGCTTTAATGTCTCAATTTCCACATAAGTTATATCTTTCTCTTCCAAATAATTTTTAATCCATCCAGTATTTTGCCATTCAGTTCCTGTTATATCTTTATATCCTGAACTTTTACAATAAATTTTAGCTATCTCTTTGCCTAGTTTATCACCTGTTGCAAGAACAGTTCCGACTCTATTATGAAAATCAAAAACAATTTTGATGTTGTTTTTGTCAATAAAGTTAACTAAAGCTCTGGTTTCAGGTTCAGATAAAGGGTTTTTGCCTCCAGAAATTGTTATCTTTTGATCTCCAAACTCCCAGATCCCGTGAGAAATCCAATCTTTAGTATTAAAATTCCTATTGAGGTCGACATTATTGCAGTT
>JAMCYV010000006.1 GCA_023473595.1 Patescibacteria group bacterium
ATGTAAGGCATCAGGAAAAACGAAACCAAGTCGATGCTCCAACACTCTTTGACAAACTCCTAGACTAACTGCCGCCTCTGAGCGGCAATATGAATACCACCGGCTCTCGAGCCGGTGGTAGGTTATTTTAAATACAAACAAACCACCAGCGTTAGCCAGTGTGTTCGTTTAAAGCAAAGCAAGTAAAATTATTCAGCATTAAATAAAAGTTTCTTTCTTCCACTTTTCGACAGCTTTTCTATGTCATTCCAAACTTGATTTGGAATCTATTTTCTTCCTACTTTTGATTGACCAAAAGTAGCAAAAGTCACCGACAAAAGCAGCTTCTCAAAATGTCACAATCAGTGCTCACTCATGTATGAAAGATAACGACAAGTCCGATACCGGAAAGTATTTTCTCTAACTTTTCGTTCGCTTCTCACTCACTTTGAAAACTGATTGTCGGAGAACTTTATAGTTATCTGTGCTAGGAAAGATGGAACACCAATTTAATATTCATAGTATTTAGTTTGGATTTTTGGCTCAAAGAATTAAAAAAGAGCCCTGTTAGAATAAAGTCATGAAAATAAGGAGAGCAATCTTTTTTGCTTTAGCTTTGAATTTGATTTTTCATCCTGCCTTTGCCTTAGGAGATGAAAGCTTCCTTTGGGGAGCCGCTACTTCGGCTCATCAGATAGAAGGCGGCGAAGTCCAAACCGACTGGCTGGAGTTTGAAAAAGAAGGAAGGGCGAAAAACGGAGATACCGCAGAAATAGCTTGCGATGGTTATAATCTGGCTTTTTCAGACATTAGCCTTTTAAAACAGTTAAATGTGAACGCTTACCGGTTTTCTATTGAATGGGCGAGAGTAGAGCCGGAAAAAGGGAAATTTGACGGAGCGGCTTTAGCCCATTACAAAAGGTTAATCCAGGAATTACGCGCAAATAATATTACACCAGTAGTGACTCTCCATCATTTTACGAATCCTTTGTGGGTTTCTGACAGTGGAGGCTGGCTGAACAAAGAAAATTCTGTCAGTTTTAATAAGTATGTTCAGAAAGTAATCGACCAAAATCCAGAAGTTGAGTACTTTGTAACATTTAACGAACCAAGCGTCTTTTTGGCTTTCAGCTACCTCTATAAATTTTTTCCGCCTTATAAAAGAAGCCCTCTTAGCTACTATAAAGCTTTTCAGAACGTCTTAAGGTCCCATAAGTTTGCCTACGATTATATCCATGGGAAGAATCCTAGTGCAAAGGTAGGTTTGGCCTACAGTTTTACCGATTTTACCTCTAAAGGTAATAATAAAGCTGATGATTTCTTTACTAAATTTGGAGAATATTCTTTTAGCTGGTTCTGGCTTGATCAACTAAAAGGACAGATGGATTATATCGGAATTAACTATTATAGACGCTACTATTTGGGTTTGGGGTATCCTTATGTCGAGAGGTCGGATTCTTTAGGCCAGACTATCGGATTTGAAAGAGTGATTGAAAAAAGCTGGAATCGCTACAAAAAACCAATCCTCATAACCGAAAACGGGATTGCTACTGATAATGATGAAAAAAGGGTCGCTTTTTTGAACGACCAAGTGCAGGCTATAAAAAATTTAAAGCAAAAGAGAATACCAATAGACGGTTATTTTTATTGGACCCTAATAGATGATTTTGAGTTTTTTGCAGGTTATGAGCTTAAATGGGGTTTATATGCGGTGGATAAGGAGACTATGGAAAGAATTCCGAAACCAAGTGCCAATTTTTTTAGCAGTTTAAAGGGAGAGGTTAATTAACGGGGGTTCAAGGCCTTGCTGACTCTGCTTAAAAGGTCTGCCATATTGGTTTCTGATTTTACGATAAAGTCAGAAGCGCCAAGTTCCAAAGCTTTGTTTTTCATACTCTCGTCCGAAAGCGCAGTTAAAATAACTACTTTCGTATCGGCAACATCAGGGGTAGCCTTTAAAATATCCAGGACATTAATACCGTGCAGTTTGGGCATCATAATATCTAGAATTACAAGATCCGGTTTTTCTCTTATAATGTCACTCAAAGCCTGCTCGCCATTTGAAGCAGTTACAACCCTATAGCCCTGGCTTTTTAAAGTGGCTTCGTACAAAGTAAGAAGACGCTGGTCGTCGTCAACAATCATTATTTTAGGGTTTAAACTATTATCTGCCATATTTTTATTATAACTTATTGCTCTTTAACGATGCTTCTAACTTTTTTAATGATCTCGCCAACCGAGGTATCACTTTTGGAAAGATATTCGCAAGCGCCGAAAATAGACCTTTCCTGGGCTTCATTTTTTTCTCTTAGATCGGTAATAATAATGAGCGGCAGGCGATTATCGATCTCTTTCTGAAGTTCTTCTAAGAGATTAAAGTTTTTAAGGTCTGGGGTCATCACATCTAGAAGGACTAAATCAGGCTTATTCTTTTTTAAGATATTAATCCCTTCTTTAGCGCTTTTTACTGGGACAGTTTCAAGCTGTTGGAATTTGATTGCGGTATTATACAAGTATCTGGTGCCCTCGTCTGATTCAATAATTAAAACTTTTGCCATAAATTAACTCCTTTTGTCGTTAATAGTGATTAGCAGTTAGTAATTAGTGGTTAGTTTTCATCTTTATATCTTATCACTAATCGCTAATCTCTAGCCACTAACCACTAATTTTTAAGCTAAAGCTAAAGGTGCTTCCTTTGCCTTTTTCGCTTCCAACCCAGATCTCCCCTCCCATCTTATTTATTAACTGTTTTACAATGAAAAGACCAAGGCCGGTACCTGAAATCTTGCTGGCTTTTTCGTTTGGCACTCTATAGAATTTCTCGAATAAGTGGGTAACTTCTTCTTCTGCCATTCCAAAGCCATTGTCTTTTATGTTGGCTACAACTTTATCTTCTACCCGGTCCAAACTGACAGTGATGTCTTTCCCTGGATCGGAGTATTTAATGGCGTTGTCAATCAAATTTGTTAGGACTTCCTTTAATTTGGCAGGGTTTGAAGTAACTTTGGGTAGCTTTTTCTCTTCAAAATGAATCTCTATTTTTTTCTCTTTGGCCTTAAGTCTTAAACTGCCAACCACATCTCTAACGGTCGCATTAATGTCACATGGTTCCAAATCGAATTTCAGCTGCCCAGATTCCGACCTTATCATTTCCAAAAGATCGGCGACTAAACTGGAAAGTTGCTCATTGGCGCTAAGAGCAGATTTAATTGAATCTTTAGTTTTTTGGGTAAGTTTTCCGAAAGTTCCCTCAAGAAGCATGGTTAAATAACCATTGACAGTAAAGATAGGGTTGCCCATTTCATGAGCGATAACATATACAAATTCATCTTTGACTTTATCAAGCTCTTTTTCCTTTGAAGCGTCGATAAAAGTCATAACAGCGCCGACAATTAAGCCTTCTTTCTGGTTGTAAATAGGGGCGGCAATAAGGGAGATGGGGATCGTTTTTCCATCCTTATTCTTTAGATAAACTTCGTCCCGAGAGTTTTTACGGATAACAATGCCTTGTTCTAAAGCATTTTTTAAATAGTCTTCTTTTAACTTCTTTCCATCTTCGTCTCTTAGGTCTAAAATATTTCGATAATGTCTAAAAACAATGCTTAAATCATCATAACCAGTCATCTTTTCTGCTTTAGGATTAAAAGTAATAACCTGGAAATTCTTATTTACCATGATAAGCCCTTCGTCAACGCTTTCTAGGATAGCTTCGTCTTGATCCTTGGAAATCTTAAGGGCATTGGTTCTTTCTTCAAGAACTCGATTATTGTCTACAAAAGCCTTTGAAGCTTTTCTAAAGAAGAGAAAGAGAATAGAAAACAAGAATGAAATGCCAATAGCGGAGACGATCCAAATCTCGCTAAGGAAAGGATTCATATTTTGGACAACATGGCTTAAGGGGAAAGTTAAATGAATAATACCTTCTGTTGCTTTTGAATTTCCATAATATATCGGAATATAAGCATCAATCTCTTCATTCCCGAAACCGCTTTTAAAAAAATTAAGATTTGAAGCACTTAAAGAAACTATCTTCTTTCCTTCTAAAGCATTATCTAAACTAGGGTTTGTGAATTGCTTGCCGACTATAGAATCATTGTTCGAATAGATGGCAAGCCCGCTTTTATTGTAAACGCTCACAACAGAGGGGATTGGGTATGTAATATTTTTTTCAAAATTTGTAAATTCGGTTCGATATTTTAAATAATTATTGCCTTTAAAAGCATCTTCAGGGATAGCTTCAGTTGCTCTCTGTCTCAAAGTTTCTGTGATTCGGTTCTGAATTTCATTAGCAAAAAATCTTTCAATTTGATACTTGGTGAAAAAATTTAAACTGATCCATCCTAAAATGACAGAGATAATTGCTATTAAGAGAAAATTCCTTAAAAAAGGAGTTTTAATACCCATATAAGCATTTTAGCTTAAAAATTTTAACTTTAAAAGTTGCCCTTAAATCTCTTGACAGTTTGCAAATAATAGCTTAAGATGGTTTTAGCACTCTCATAACTAGAGTGCTAAAGAAATGGACGAAAGAACAGCCGAAATCTTAAGCGCCCTTGTTAGGGAATACATTGATACCGGATTGCCGGTAGGCTCTTTCACTTTGCGTGAAGGCTATGGATTTTCTTTCAGTTCGGCAACAATCAGGGCCGAGATGGCCATGCTGGAAGAATTGGGGTTTTTAACTCATCCTCATACTTCAGCTGGAAGGATTCCGACAGAGAAGGGCTACCGTTTCTTTGTTGAAAATTTCTTGGAGGAAGACGCCCTCTCGCAAAGAGAGGAAGATGTCTTGGAAAAGAAAATCTCTAGCCAAGCCGGCTTTGGAAAGATGCTTGATGCCGCGGCTCAGGTGGTGACAGAAATTACGACAAATGCTGGGATTACGGGAGCAAACGGGATTATTTACCGTTATGGGATTTCTAATCTTCTTAGGCAACCGGAAGCTAGATTTAGTGATTTTGCGGTCGGTGTAGCGGAAATTTTCGACCGGATTGCCGAATTTATCAGGGAAGTCCCCAAAGATGAGGAGTTTCAAATCTATATCGGCCGGGAGAACCCAATCGGGAAAAATGCCAACTGCTCTATGATCGTATCCTGCTTTGAAACGCCAGAAAAAGAACGGGGGCTGGTCGGAGTTTTAGGCCCAACAAGGATGAATTACGACCGCAATAAGGCAGTGATAGAAATAGTTAAAAAAATATTCGAGAAAAGTAATAAGAATTAGTTGGAGTTGGAGAAATATTCTTTGACCGAAGTGGACCTGCCTGACGGCAGGCAGGGAAGCACACTAATATAGTTCTCGACAAGCTCGAACAATAGAGGAGAAAAATGACAGACAAATCAAAAGACAAGAAACAAAAAGGAAAAATTAGCGATCAGAAATCAGAGATAAGCAATCGGGAGAAGGTTACCGAAGAAATTCAGGAAGTAGTTTCGAAAGAAGAGGAACTGACCGAGATGCTTCAAAGGGTTCAAGCGGATTTCGTTAACTACAGGAATCGGATTGAGACCGAAAAGAAAGAGCTGATCGATTATGCCGAAAGCGAAGTTCTTTTAAAAATCATTCCTGTTTTGGATAATTTCAATCGGGCTTTTAATCACATGCCAAAAGAACTGGGAAATAATGACTGGGTTTCCGGCGTAAAGCAGATTGAAAAGCAATTAGAGGGTATTTTAAGAGATGAGGGACTTCAAGAGATAGAAACAGTTGGCAAAGAATTTGATCACAATCTTCATGAAGCGGTTGGTTTTGCAGACGGCAAGGGAAAATTTGGGGAGATAGTTCAAGAATTAGAAAAAGGTTACCTATTAAAAGATAAAGTAATAAGACCGGCAAAAGTGCTGGTGAAACGGTAGCCAATAACCAGTAGCAAGGTTTCAATGCTGTCATTCCAAACTATACCTTTGAAAATATAATCAGTTGATTTGGAATCCATAAACTCAAGGTCGGTTTGGGAATATGGATCCTGAATCAAGTTCAGGATGACAAAGTTAATTAAATTTATATGTCAGTTGTCAGTTGTCAGTTGTCAGTTGTCAATTGTAACCCAATGAAAGGAGATATTATGGGAAAAATTATCGGAATAGATTTAGGAACAACGAATTCAGCTATGGCGGTGATGGAAGCCGGCCAAGCCAAGATTATTCCTAATGCAGAAGGAACGCGAACGACCCCTTCAATCATCGCTATTTCAAAAAACGGCGAGAGATTGGTAGGCCAGACTGCCAAAAGGCAAGCGGTTATTAATCATGAGAATACAATTTTCTCGGTCAAAAGATTAATCGGCCGATCTTTTGACGACCCAGAAGTCAAAAAAGACATTGAACTTATGCCGTATAAGATTGTCAAAGCCGATGGCGGCGTCAAGGTCAAAATGGGCGATAAAGAGTACTCGCCGGCCGAGATCTCGGCGATGATTTTGCAGAAACTCAAAGCCGATGCCGAGGCTTATTTGGGTGAAACAGTCACCGAAGCAGTTATCACCGTTCCTGCTTACTTCAACGACTCACAGAGACAGGCGACTAAAGATGCTGGAAAAATCGCCGGTCTGGAAGTAAAAAGAATTATTAATGAGCCGACGGCGGCTTCCTTAGCCTATGGGTTAGATAAGAAAAAAGATGAAAAGATCGCTGTCTTTGACTTAGGAGGTGGAACCTTTGACATTTCTATTCTAGAACTTGGCGATGGCGTCTTTGAAGTTCTTTCCACACACGGCGATACTCACCTCGGTGGAGACGACTTTGATCAGAAGATTATTGACTGGCTGGTTGATGAATTCAAAAAAGATCAGGGAGTCGACCTAAAAAGCGATACTGCGGCTCTTCAGAGGCTCAAAGAAGCAGCCGAAAAAGCCAAGCAAGAACTTTCGACGACGATGGAGACGGAGATCAATATCCCGTTTGTGACGGCCGATCAAGCCGGGCCAAAGCACTTGAATGTCAAATTGACTCGAGCCAAGCTTGAATCTTTGACCGAAGACCTCATAAAGGCCACTATCAAGCCTTGTGAAACGGCCTTAAAAGATGCCAAGGTTGACAAAAAAGATATTAACGAAGTCACCTTGGTCGGAGGCATGACCAGAATGCCGGCTGTTCAAAAGGCGGTTCAGGACTTCTTCGGCAAAGAGCCGCTAAAAGGCGTTAATCCGGATGAAGTGGTCGCTGTTGGAGCCGCTATCCAAGGCGGCGTCCTCGGCGGCGAAGTCAAGGATGTTCTTCTACTTGATGTAACTCCATTATCACTTGGAATTGAGACTTTAGGCGGGGTTTCTACTAGATTAATTGAGAAAAACACCACGATTCCAACTTCGGCTTCGCAGATTTTCTCAACTGCGGCTGACAATCAGACTTCGGTAGAGATTAATGTCCTTCAAGGCGAAAGGGAATTTGCCCATGACAATAAATCTCTCGGCCGATTTATTTTAGACGGCATCCCGCCTGCGCCAAGAGGCGTTCCGCAGGTTGAAGTTACCTTTGATATTGATGCCAACGGCATTGTCAATGTCTCGGCCAAGGATAAAGCTACCGGCAAGGAGCAAAAGATTACCATCACTGCTTCTTCAGGCTTATCAAAAGAAGAGATTGAAAGAATGACTAAAGAAGCTGAAGCCCACGCCGAAGAAGACAAAAAGCGAAAAGACTTGGTAGAAAAGAAAAATATGGCTGATACCCTTGTTTACACCGCCGAAAAGACCTTGCGAGAAGCAGGGGACAAAGTAGCGGAGGCTGACAAGAAAGAAGTTGAAGAAAAAGTTCAGGCGCTTAAAGATGTAATGGGCGGCGAAGACAGTGAAGCCATTCAAAAGGCCTTTGACGAGCTTTCGGCTTCGCTTCAGAAAGTCGGAGCGGCCATGTACCAGGGTTCGGAAGGCGGAAGTCAGACTTCAGATGGTCAGACAGCTGAAGAGCCAAAATCTGAAGAACCGCAAGAGGGTGAAGTGGTTGGTGATTCTTCGACAGAATCAAAGGAAGATAATAAGAAAGAATAAGAGCTTGTCAAGGATCGAATCCTTGGCAGTCCATAGGATCTCGAACATGTTCGGGGTCCAATTGGGCTAAGAAAAGCTTCAAGAACCTCGACAGATTTAATTAAATATGGTAGAATCCAGTGGAGTAAATGGACCTTGGACATTCGGCTTAGGAGGAGGAAATGGCAATCTTTACTCGGAAATTGCCAAAAGGAAGATGTACTTCTGTGGCAATGGAACTGCGGTCTTGCCTGTCAACGTCGTATTACCTGACAAAGCGTCACCAGTCTAGGCTAGGGAGCGATGGCCTACTTGTTGTAAAGGAGCTTAGGAAGAAGCAAACCGCGTTATTCCAAAAGCTTTTTAAAACAACATCTGAGATGACGGACGCTGAATTTTGGGAGCTTTGCCAGGGATTAATTTGGGTCATCCGTGAGTTTGCTTTCACAAGCAAGCCGCTCAGCTATATTTTGATCCATTTAATCGGCTATCGGCAAGTTCCACCTCGAACAATGCCACAAGAAGTCCGAGCATGGTTGCAGTCATAAGGTCTAAAATATGGAGGGTTGGGGAGTGGTCGCTAAAGCGAGCACTCCCCAATTAACAAATTTATGGCGAATAAACGAGATTATTATGAAATATTGGGACTAAAGAAAAGCGCTTCGGATGCTGAGATTAAGCGTGCCTACAGGAAGCTGGCCCATCAGTATCATCCGGATAAGGGCGGGGGAGATGAGGCGAAATTTAAAGAAGTAAATGAGGCTTATCAGGTTCTCTCCGATCCCAAAAAACGCCAGGCTTATGACCAGTTTGGCCATGCCGGGCCTTTTGGAGCTGGCCAAGGAGCCGGAGCCGGAGGATTTGACTGGTCACAATACGCCGGCCAAGGTTTTCAAGGTTTCGATTTTTCCGATCTTAGCGGTTTTGGTGATATCTTTGAAACTTTCTTTGGCGGTGGGGGTGCTACTCGCCAAAAGGAGAGAAGAGGGGTGGATCTTGAGATGGTTCTTACTATCGATTTTAAAGATTCGGTTTACGGAACGACTAAAGATTTATCTATAAATAAATATAATGTTTGCGACCGGTGCAAAGGCAATGGCGCGGAGCCGGGAAGCGGGACCAAAACCTGCCCAACCTGCAAAGGCAGAGGAACAGTGGAGATCGCCCAACGAACTATTTTAGGTAGTTTTGTAAGGAGAGAAACTTGTCCCGACTGCTTGGGTAGCGGCAAAATTCCCGAAAAGATTTGCTCAAAGTGCCGAGGCGAAGGCCGGGTTAAGTCTCAAGAGCGGATAAAAGTAAAAATCCCAGCAGGAATTCAATCAGGACAATCAATAAGACTAGCTGGCCAAGGCGAGGCGGCCCCAAAAGGCGGCAAATCGGGTGATCTTTATATCCGGATTATTGTTAATCCTTCCAGGGACTTTATTCGAGAAGGACATAATATCTTAAATACAGTGGAAATTAGCTTTCCGGAGGCGGCTTTGGGGACAATCGCAGAAATACCGACTGTTGATGGTCCGGTCAAATTAAAAATCCCTGCTGGTACCCAAAGCGGCAAAGTCTTCAAAATTCCCGGGAAAGGCGTAGGATATAGTGATTCATCCCACCGAGGCGACCACTTGGTTACAGTTCATGTTAAAACGCCGGAAAAACTTACCAAAAAACAGAAGGAACTTTTAGAAGAATTCCAAAAAGACGAGGGAAAAAGAGGTTGGTTCTAATCAATTAGTTCTATAAACTCCTCACAATAATCACAGCAAGGGCGGATTTTGTCCTTGTAAGTTCTTGAAAACTTAAGAGATGGGTGAATTTCTTTAACAAATAAGTTGATAGAAGGTTCGCCGAACTCTTTGCAAATAATCCGGGTATCTAAGTTTAGTAATTTGCAAGCTTCAAGATAGGGGCAGAAGTTGTAAGACTTTATTCTTAACTTTTTAGGCGAAAGTTTCTTAACAATAGAATATTCTGGATTTATTTTCATATGTTCTAAATATAAGACTTTATGTGCAGTCTCCAAAAGGCTTAAATCTTTATATTTGTTGATAATTTTTTTGTTTTTTCTGATCCAGCTTAATCTTCTTTTTATATTCAAGTCAGCGAGGTCTTGCAAAGAAAGCTTACCTTCTAGATATATCTTTAAAAAACCAACTTTTTCTTCAATTGCTTTTTGCTCTTTAACAGAGGATTTTTTCGTCTTAACCATTTACCTCATTATAAGGGTCTAATTCTTGAATTTCGAGCTTTTTTCAGGTAAAATACCATAGTTAATTAAAAAATCAAAAATAAAAAGTCAAAAGTTTAGGAATTACTGCCGCAATATTTTATAATAAATTTGCATAGCAAATTACCATAGTTTTACATTTTGAATTTTAAGTTTTGAATTGTTTTTGGGCCGTTAGCTCAGTTGGTTAGAGCACCTGCCTTTTAAGCAGGGTGTCCTGGGTTCGAGTCCCAGACGGCCCACCATGGTTCGACTTCGCTCACCATTGGTGAGGAAGATAAAACATCTTGAGATCTTTTTGAGACGAGAAGTTTATCCCGAGCAATGTCGAGGGAAGTCCCAGACGGCCCACCAAAATGTGGTTCTTTTTTTAAAAGAGCCACATTTTGTTTTGCATTTTCTTTTTAGTTCTGCTAAATTAATTAATAGGTTATTAATTTAGAAAATTAACGCCCCTTAAAGGGCAGGAGGAATTATGGCTGAGACAACATCAACCGAACAACCAGTAGCCGAAGAGCCAACTGAAGCTGCGCCTGCAGCAGAAGCTAAGGCTTCAGGCAAAAAAACATCCCTAGGGATGGAAGAAAATGTAGAAGCATTACTTTGCTATCTAGCAGGATGGATTACCGGACTTGTCTTTTTCTTGCTTGAGAAAGAGAGCAAATTCGTTAAATTCCACGCTATGCAATCAATCGTTACTTTCCTCGTTTTAACACTTCTAGGCTTCTTTGCTGGAGCAATTCCCTTTATCGGATGGATGATTGCAATTCTCATCTGGCCGCTTAACCTTATCCTTTGGATCCTTCTTATGGTAAAGGCTTACCAAGGCGAGAAGTTCAAACTTCCTGTTATCGGTGATTTTGCCGAAAAACAAGCTGGCTAATTTCTGATTTAAAGAGGAGGAGCTTTCGGGCTCCTTCTTCTTTATAGATGAATTTTCAAATGAAAGCCGAAGAGATTATTAAAAGATTAAAATCTCAAGCTAATCCCAAAAATGTCGAAGGGATGGCGAGGTTTGGTATCAAAGCCGACAAAGCCTTTGGCGTCTCACTTTCAACTCTTCGGAAGATGGCCAAAGAGATTGGTAAAGACCATGAGCTGGCTTTAGAACTTTGGAATTCGGACTGGCATGAGGTGAAGATGCTCACTGGTCTAATTGACGATCCTAAGCTAGTTACCGAAAAGCAAATGGACGTATGGGTCTCGAATTTCGATAGTTGGGATATTTGCGATACAATTTGCGGGAGCCTCTTCGATAAAGTTCCATTTTGTTATAAAAAAGCGCTTTCTTATACCAAGAACAAAAGAGAATTTGTAAAAAGGGCCGGTTTTGTGATCTATGCCTGGGCGGCCGTTCATGATAAAAAAGAACCGGATGAGACTTTTGAAAAGTTTTTAGAGGTTATTAAAAGAGAAGCAACGGATGAGAGAAATTACGTCCGGAAGGCAGTTAATTGGGCTTTACGTGAAATTGGGAAAGTCAGGAGCTCTGATTTGCATAAAAAATCTTTAGAAATTGCCTATGAAATTCAAAAGATTGATTCTAAAAGTGCTAGATGGATTGCTGGCGATGCCATTCGTGAACTTGAGAGCGACTACATAAAGAAAAGATTTAAGTAAAAAGACTATTCTCAAGCTTTAAATTAGGCTATTTTTCTTTATAATACTTAGCATGCAATATTCGGAAAAAACATTTGAGAAAAACGGCTTAAAAATGGCATATTTTGAACTTGGCGAAGGCAAACCGATTCTATTTCTTCACGGCTGGGGCGGGACAGCTTTGACATACCAAAAAAATCTAGAGTTTTTAGCTTTAAAAAATAAAGTTATTGCTCCCGATCTGCCTTTCTTCGGTAAATCAGGAATCCCAAAAAAAGACTGGGACCTCTTGGATTATGCTGATTTTTTGGATAGCTTTTTAGAGCATTTAAATCTTGAGGGAGTGAAAGTCGTCGGGCATTCTCTTGGCGGCGGTATTTCCCTAATTTTAGGTTCTAAAAGCGAGAGGGTTTCGGAAATCCATGCCATTAATTCAACCGGGCTAAAAAATGAATTTTCTAATGTTGGAATTATTTTTCGACTTTGGCGAAGCACTTTTTTTGGAAATCCGCTTTTTAGTAAGGGAGGTTTTAAAATTGCCGTGAGAAGCTCAAAATATTCTGTTTTAAATGTTTTTAAGAACTTTTTCGGGTTGAAAAAGTTAGTCAAAACTGGTCTTAATTCCTTGACTAGAGATTATTCGAAATATTTGTCCAAAATTAAAATTCCAACAACTCTTTACTGGAGCGATAAAGATAAACTTCTTCCGAAAACTGTTGCCAAAGAGCTTCAAAATAAAATTAAAGATTCTAGGATTAAATGGCTGACTGGAAATCATATTTGGGTTCTTTTTAAACCGGAAAAAATTGTTGTCTAAAAAGCGAAAGCCGCAGCTAAAGCTTTCGCTTTGCTGCGGCGTTAGTTTTGTTGGAGAACGGAAGGTGGGACATAAGAATCGTTCATCCCTAGGAGGCCGGACCAGCCGTCGTCGGGCAGACCTCTGAAATATTCTGCTGTGATAGCTGGGATGAGTCTTCCTTTGATGTCTTCGAGTCTTTGCTCAAGCCTCTTTCTTTGGGCCGTACAGAGATCTGTCCGCTCAAGTTTCCTTTTAAGATTCGCTTGCTCGACTTCATAGTTTGCGGCTCTTCTTTTTACTACCCAAATACTCAATTTCAATCTTCCCACCCTTTCAAATTCCGAGGACTAACCGTCTTGGCTAATCCTGAATTTTTGGTCGGATCCCCGCATCCAGCTTTTAGGCAGGTGCCGATTCCAGCTGTTTTTCAAGAAAATTGTAGTCTTCTTGATACGCAAAGACCCGTAGAGACATTCGCTAAACGTTTTCGTAAAAGCGTTAGCTCACTCATCTGCTATTGGTGTAACTGATAAGCTGTCTCTTTAAATTGTCAAACTTCTAACAAAAAATCTTCCCATCTCTGGGAAGACTCATTAATTGTTAATTTTGAATTGCTAACTGTTAATTATATGAAATCTTCCCGTTGCTTGCGGTTTGGTAGGACTGGTAATACGACTAGAAGATTTTTTCTTTTCATTTGGTTTTTTACTTTGGGTGAGACTGCCGCGGCCCTGGCTAAATGGGCCGCGGCAAAAGCGAACATTCATGGGTTGTTGAAGGTGGTTTTAGACTTGGGCAATCAATTGGGGAATCACCCTGGTCTCGAGGACCTTCTTTCGGTACGCAAGGCGGTCTTTTTTGCCTTTTGGAACGTCTTTCGACCCGAGCTTTCTTACGATAGTCTCCAATTCTCTGTAAGAAGCTCTCAGGATGCTATCAATATGGTGATTGAAAGCTGCTTCCACTTCTGCTTCCCTCCTTCGAAAGTGTTTATCGCAAAAGTTTTACTTTGAATGTTCTTTGGCAAACAAAAAACCTCTCACATGCTCGGAAAGGTTTGGTTTTGTTTGCTTATTTTGTAAAAACGTGCGCCAACCTTCTCGTGATTAGCCAATCACGATTGGTAGAATGATTCCCTTAAATAGGTTGGTCGTTTTCACGCTTAAAAGTATAGTTCTTATGTTAACACTTGTCAATAGAGATTGAGTATGTGGTATTATTTAGCTATGGAAAAGCTAATAGTTTTTGCTTCAGGGTCAGAAACCGGCGGCGGATCAGGCTTTCAAGAATTAGCTGAAAATGCTAGAACAGGGGTTTTAAAAGCGAAGATAGCCGCTGTAGTTTCGAACCATGAGAATGGTGGGGTCAGACAGAAAGCCGATAAACTTGGCGTTAAATTTATTTATTTTCCGGAACCCTACAAGCCAGAAAATTACCAAAAAATCGTTCAAGATTCGGGGGCAAATTGGATTTCTCTTTCCGGCTGGCTGAAGCTTGCTACAGGCTTAGATCCTAAAAGAACAATTAACATCCATCCCGGCCCTCTCCCAGAGTTCGGCGGTCCAGGGATGTACGGCCATCATGTCCATGAGGCGGTTATCAAGGCTAAAAAGGAAGGCAAATTAGAAAACTCGGCGGTTTCTATGCATTTTGTGACTGAAGAATATGACAAAGGGCCGGTATTTTTTAGATATCC
The DNA here is from genome assembly GCA_023473595.1 of Patescibacteria group bacterium. Lineage (GTDB taxonomy): Bacteria > Patescibacteriota > CPR2 > UBA1875 > JAMCYV01 > JAMCYV01. Next base: position 14,265 of record JAMCYV010000006.1, read on the forward strand.
TGTTTTAATAAGAGACGAAGACACTGCCGATTCAATAGACGAAAGAGTGAACAAAATTGAGCACGGCTGGCAATCTTTTATTACTAATCTGGTAGTTAATGGAGAAATCAGCTGGGATGGCAAGGATCCTGATTCCTTGAAAGTGCCGGATTGGTATTCGTTTCTGTAAAATATTATTTGAGCGATTCGGCAATTGTCGGAAAGTCGAAAACTACCTTATCTAAAGTACTTCTCGACTTCGCTCGAAGAATAGTTTTATTTTCTTTTTCTAAAATATCGAACCAAATAGTAGATCACAAGAATCACTAGGATTGCAATCAGGACGTATCTTAAAGCGTTGAAGATATCGACAACAAGCTGAAGATTCCGGCCGAAATAATAAGTTATGGCAGCAGTTCCGGTTATATAAGTGGCTGCAGCCAAGGTATTAAAAAAAACAAATTTAGCTATTACGATATGGGTAAAACCTGATATAAAGGCGGTAGTTACTCTGGTATACGAAGAAAAATGGGCCGAAAAGATCGTAATCCCGCCCCTTTCTCTTAAAAGCTTTTCAACGGCGTCTATTCTTTCTTTTGTAATAGCTAAATATTTGCCATATCTTGCGACTAAATCTCTCCCACCGTATCTTCCGATAAAAAAACTAATGTTGTCGCCAATAATATCGCCGATAAAAGCCAAAGGTACCAAAAGAAAAACATTGAGGACTCCTTGGCTGGCAAAGAAAACTAAGACAACAAAGATTGTCTCTCCAGGGACAATGAAGAAAATTCCCGAGTTCTCTAAAAGCATGGCAAAGAAAGCAATATAGTAGCCATATGTCCGGACATAAGGTGCTAAGAGATTAATAAGATTTTGGAGTTGTTCAACAGTCACAAGGTTTTTATAACACAAAAAAAACCGAGTTTTATTATCAGGTTATACACTTTCTAAAAAGAGATAGGATTGACTATAATAAGGATATGAAAACGGAATTAATTGAGTTTAAAAACTTAACGGGCAATCTCTTGAGAGGAATTCTTTTATCTTCAGATGGTTCATCAAAGAAGGGAGTGATATTTTTACATGGTTTTGAGAGAACAATGTCTGAAAAAAAATTTAAGAGATTAGCGGATAGATTAGCTGAAAGGGAGATTCCATCCCTTAGGTTTGATTTTACTGGGTGCGGTCTTTCAGATGGTGACTTTAGATTTACAACCGTTAAAAATATGACCAAAGATCTTGTTGAAGCTTTTAAAGTTTTTCGAAATAAAACACAAATAACTGAACTAGTTCTTGTGGCTCATAGTCTTGCTGGCTGTGTTGTTGCTAATTCTATCAAGAAGATTAACCCACAAAAGATAGTTTTAATTTCTCCAGCTTTAAATCAAAAAGATTTATTAAGGTATTATTTTTCTCTTAAGAAAGCAAAAAATCATGGTAATTTAAAATTAACATGGGAAAATTATAATGATTTTTTTGATGAGGCGGAGTTTGAAAAAGATTGTTGTAAATCAGGGAAAATGACAAATGAGAATTATATTGATAAAGAATATTTTTTGGAAAATAAAGAGACTGATTATTCCTCGTTTTTTAAAGGATGCGAAGATAAAGTCCTTCATATCCATGGAGATAAGGATGATAAAGTTCCTTTAGAAAGTGTTAATATTAATTTTCCAAACAAAATCATTATAGAAAACGGTGATCACGACTTAGAAAAACCAAACCGAATCAATAAATGGCTTGATCAAGTTATTCGTTTTATTCTAAGACCTTGCTCTTCTGCTTAAGAAATTAGAACCGAGGACGGCGACTAAGGGGCCGATGAGCCAGACGATTTTATAGGCAATGATTTTTGTTGCTAAGTTAGAACTGGCTAAGATATTCATTTTTTCACTGTCACCCATAAATGAAAGAATACTTGAGATGATAAGGCCGGCTGCTAGAAAGCCGTAAAGGGCGGTAATGACTGTCCCTTCCAAGCTGCCATCATCAGAACTTGTACCACCAAGGTCACTCTTCACTGCAAGGACAAAGATGACGGCTGCAAAAGTTAAGGTTTTAGCGCCAAAGTAAGAAGTGCTAATAGCATTATTTATAAGAGCAGTCCTCGAAAGGTAGTCAAAAATAGCCTGGCCAAATTCTGTCGCAATCACATAGCCAACATAAGAGCTTAAGAGAATCGTCAGAATTCGCGTCCGGCCTAAAAGAACTCCGTAAACGGTAACGATGACAAAAACCATCGTGATAAAAAGATCCCAGCTAAGCGTCATAAAATCCCTCCTTTTCTTCTAAAGATTATAGTGCTTGAAAATCGCAAATGCAACTAGCCTTCGATTGTTTTAAAATTCTTTTTGTCTTATGCTTTTTCTATGAAATCTCGGATATTTTGCGCTTATTTACTACTGTTTTTGGCGGCTATTTCTTTAATTTCCTTTTTAGAAGTTGATTTCAAATATAGCTTTTATTTTCTTCTTGTTTCTTTAGTTTTTGCCAATCTTTTCATTAAAACTAAATATCTTAAATACCTCTTTGTTGGTCTTTTTGTCGTCTTTCTTGCATTCTTAAGATTTTCTCTGGTTCTTCCTGAAAAAACGAGCGGCGATGTCAGCCATTTTAAAGGTAAAGATATAATAATAACTGGTTTTGTAGATTCTGAACCTTCGGGAGACAGAGTAATGAATTTCTTTTTTCAGGCAAAAAGGGCAGAGGTAGATAATGAAATTTATGAAACAAAGGGGCGAGTCTTAGTAACCTTAAGGGAGAATGAAAATGTAAAGTTTGGCGAAAATCTAGAAATTCACGGTAAACTTGAAGATGCAAAAAACAATAAATTTTATAAAGAAGGGTATCTAAAAAGCAGAGGGGTATTTACTTTCATAGATTTTCCTAAGTTTGTTAAAACAACAGTTGATTTAAGTAATAAAGAAAAATTTTGGATAAGTGTAAAGCGAAATTTATTTTACATAAAAAACAAATTTGTTTTAGCGATTCAAAAGATACTTCCGGAACCGGACGCTTCATTAATGCTCGGGCTTGTTTTAGGGATCAAAAAAACAATGCCCGATTGGCTGCTCCAAAACTTTGCAATTACCGGGACAACTCATATTATTGCTCTTTCTGGGTTTAATATTACAATTATCATTGCTTTTTTAAGAAACTTGACTCGGAATTTATCCAGGAGAATGAGCTTTTGGCTGCCAACTTTGGGGGTTTTGCTTTTCGTCATTATGACCGGCGGGGAAGCCTCGGTAATAAGAGCAGCGATAATGGGGTTTATGCTTATTTTGGCTAAAAAGGTCGGCCGGCAAAGCGATTCAAAATCAGCCGTCTTTTTTGCAGCCGCCCTGATGGTTTACTTAAATCCAATGATTTTAAATTATGACTTAGGCTTCCAACTGTCTTTTGCCGCCATGATAGGTATTATCTTTATTGCTCCTTTTTTTGAAAAGATCATGGCAATTTTCCCCAAAATAATTTCTGAAAATCTAGGGATGACTCTGGCTGCCCAATTTACTACCTTGCCATTAATCCTTTATAATTTTGGGATAATTTCTATTATTGCACCTCTTGCTAATATTCTGATTCTCCCTTTGATTCCTTTGGCGATGCTTTTTGGAGCAGTTGCCGGGATTTTTTACTTTTTACTACCGCAATTGGGGGAGCTTTTGGGCTGGACTAGCTACCTTTTTACCGAATATATTATTAAAACAACCGACTTTTTGTCTAAAATTCCCTTTAGTTCTTTTAATTTGGACGTAAAAAACCCATTTTTCGTCTTTGTTTATTACTTAATTTTTATCGATTCCATTTTAGTTTACATGCGTTTTAAGAAAAAATATGCCTAAGAATAATCTTAAAAAATTAATCTCTTTCTTTGTTCTAACTTTTCTTTTACTGGATGGCTTTCTTTTAAGCCAGATTTTTTATAAGCCAGTCTCCTCTGACTTAAAAGTTTATATGCTAAATGTCGGCCAAGGTGACGCATTCTACTTAAAAACACCATCGGGAAATGATTTTTTAATAGACGGCGGGCCGGACAGGAGCGTTCTTCAAGAGCTAGGGCAAAAGATGCCCTTTTGGGACAAAGACATTGAGTTTGCTATTTTAAGCCATCCTCATGCTGATCATATAGAGGGTTTAAATGATCTTTTGGATAGGTATAGAATCGAGAAACTGGTCTATTCTGATTCAGATCCCAGTTCGTTCTCTCTTCAAAACCTTCTTGAGAGAGCTAAAAGCTTGGGCACAGAACTAATCCCAGCATCTCAATATTCTACCTTTACTTTGGAAAGCGCCTTAGAAATTTCCATAATAGAAGAGCCTCAAACTTGCAGCGACCAAAATGACTGTTCTATTGTATTCAAAGTAAAATTTAATGATTTCAAAATGCTTTTTACTGGCGATGCTAGCGAAAAAGAATGGGCTAGCATTTTGAAAAAAAACCCTGATCTTAATTCCCAGATATTAAAGGTTCCGCACCATGGCAGTCGAACAGGTTTAAATGAAGATATCTTAAAAAAGATTCAGCCTGAAATTGCATTAATACCAGTCGGGAAAGGCAACCGTTATGGCCTACCAAGCTCTTATACCCTTGAACTTTTGAAGAAATTTAACGCCAAGATTTACCGCAGTGATTTAGATGGGACGGTGAAGATCTCGACGGATGGGAAGTCTTATAGTATCAAATGATATAATTAGAGTATGAAAGAGCTGATAAAAAAGAAATTTAAGGTCGAAAAGGATATCAAAAAAGAGCTTGAAGAGATAAAAGATATTTTGGGAAGCAGTCTTCCAGACAGCATTAAATTCGACTCGATTAAAGCTATCTTTAACGAACTAGCCGAGGAAATTGTCGAACAAAAAATCAATACAATGCTTGAGGACAGGACCGGCCTTTTGGGCCCTCAATTTGCCGAAGAATTTATCGAGCGGGAGATTTCAGCTGCCAGAAGATATAAAAGGCCGTTTACAGTAGCACTCTTAGATATTGATTTCTTAAAGTATATAAACGACCATTTCGGGCATGTCAAAGGGACCAAGGTTATAATGGAAGTGGCTGAAATAATTAAAGACAAAGTCCGAAAAGACGATATAATTTCTCGCTACGGCGGCGATGAATTTCTAGTTATTTTCCCTCACACTGATATATCTAAGGCCGAAATGGCTTTAAACAGAGTTAAAAAAGCTGTTTCCGAACTCTTGATTGAAGGGGAAATCAGAGTGAGCTTGAGTATCGGGTTTCATGAATATGCCGGCGAAAAGCCGCTTTCAGCAGAAGAATTTATTCGTCAAGTTGACGAAGCGCTTTATGAGAACAAAAAATCTCGAATCAATTTAAATCTTTGCTAACTTTCTAAAGATTTTATTTTGCGAGAACTTGCATGGCAAATTGCCACTGCTAGAGCATCTGCCGTATCATCTTGATTTATCGGTTTTTCTAACTTCAGGATATATTTGACCATTGCTTGAACTTGCCTTTTTTCGGCTCGGCCATATCCTACTAAAGCTTGTTTTACTTCCAGAGGGGTATACTCATTTACTTTCAAATTTTCTTTTGCTAAAGCTAAAAGAATGACTCCTCTGGCATGGCCGACTGCAATGGCTGTCTTTACATTGGCGGCAAAAAAGAGCTCTTCTACGGCTGCTTCGTCCGGCTTGAACTTTTTAATTATTTTTTGAAGTTCTAAAGCAATAATTTCTAACCTTTTAGCAAGATGATCCTTTGGATTGGTTTTTATGCAACCAAAGGAGATAAGTGAAAGAGTATTTCCTTTTTGTTCGATAATTCCGTATCCAGTTGTCGCTGTCCCAGGGTCAATGCCTAGTATCTTCATGGCTTTAACGTTCTAATTGCTCTATATGTTCTAGCAGTTCTTTTACTGGTTTTTGTCTCAAAACTTTTTCCAATTTAATAAGTTTAAAATATAAAGAAGAGATTAATTGGTCGATGTTTTCATAATCCTTTGGTTTCAAATATTTGAGGTCCATAGCTATCTTTAAGCAAGTATCAACTTCTAACAAAGATCCAATAGCTATTCTGACAAATTGAGCAAATTCTTTTTGGGACCATCTTCCACTGCCTTCAGCGATATTTAAAGGTATAGAAAGAGCTGCTCTGCAAATTTGAGGAATTAAGATAAAGTTTTCCTTACTTGGAAAGTTTTCAGTGATTGAATAGATATTTTTTACTAATTCCTTTGCATTTTGCCATACTTCCAGGTTTTGATGCCGGAAATTCATATAGCCATAATATCATTTAGAACATTGGAACGCTAGAACGGTTAGAACTTATTAAGAATTTCTTCAGGAATGTCGAAATTTGAGTGAACGCTCGTTATATCATCTAAATCTTCCAAAGCATTCATAAGCTTAATAACACTTCCTGCTTTGGACTCATCTGTAATTTTGATTTCGGTTTTTGGTATGTAAGTTAGCTCGGCGGAATCAACCGAAAGGCCATTTTGGTCTAAGAAGTCTTTAACCTCCTTTAGATCGGCAGGCTCTGCATAAACGATATAATGGTCATCTTGAGCTTCAAAGTCGCTAGCCCCTGATTCAATAATCATAAGCTCCAGGTCATCTTGGGGAATTTTCTTTTCGCCGAGCTTAATCTCCAGTTGCCCCTTTTGATCAAAGATATAAGCAACCGAGCCGGTACTTGCCATGCTGCCGCCGTATTTTGTAAGAGTTGATCTAATGTCAGAGACCGTCCGGTTCTTGTTGTCTGAAGCTGTCTCTATTAAAAGAGCAATTCCACCCGGGCCATAACCCTCATAGATAGTCTCTTCGATTCTGGCGCCGCCCCCTTCACCGGTTCCTCTTTTTATCGCTCTTTCGATGTTTGCCTGCGGCATATTGACGGCTCTTGCTTTGTCTATTGCTAGTCTTAATTTAAAGTTCATTGAAGGATCACCCCCGCCACTACGAGCCGCCACTGAAATCATATTGGCAACCTGGGTGAAGGCCTTGCCTCTTTTGGCATCGACTATCGCTTTCTTATGTTTTATTCCGGCCCATTTGCTATGTCCTGACATTTTAACTCCTTAAAATCCTTTTTATTATACCAAATCTAGGGTTTTTGGTTAAAGTAAAGAACTTGGAACAACCTTTAATGATATTTTAAGGTAACTTAATGGATTATCAAAGTACTCTTTATGGTTAAACCTAGCTTGGAATTCTTTTAGATAATAAGGTAAGTATTCTTTTA
>JAMCYV010000001.1:0-18098 GCA_023473595.1 Patescibacteria group bacterium
ATGCCAGGAACCATTCTGTAAAACTGGAAAACTTGGAGGACAATACCGATTATCACTACCAAGTAGTCATCAAGGATAAGCTGGGCAATGAAGCCAAATCAACCGATCTTACCTTTCATACGCCTTTAGATACTACCGGTCCGGCTATTAAAGAAGTCAAGGTCGATCAATTGCCTATGGGTACCGATGAAGAGACTGCTTCAGCCATTATCTCCTGGACTACTGATAAGCCTGCTACTACCCAGGTTGAGTATGATGAAGGCGTTATTGGAAGTACCTATTCCCAAAAGACAGTCCCTGATAGTTCTCTAGGGATGACCCATACCGTTATCATAAAAGAGCTTACCCCAGGGACTACCTACAGGTTCAGACTGATCTCCAAGGATAAAAGAGGGAATATCACCAACTCCCAAAACTACAACTTTGTTACTCCGAACAAAGAGAAATCCGTCCTCCAGCTCATTATCCGTTCCTTAGAAGAGACCTTCTCCTGGGTCAAGAATGTCGGAACTGTCTTTGGCAGGATGAGAGATAGGGTAATAGGGAGGTAAGTAAACCATAGTTTATAGAATATAGAGTTTAGAACCTAGTATTTAGTTTTTATTAATGATCAAGATAGCACTCAAATTGTATTAATTTATTAATAAATATTCTAAATTCTAAGTTCTGGCGAGTTTTTGTTAAAATTAGTTTGTCTACTTTTTTTATTCCCCTTGAGTCGTTATAATAAGGGCTATGATAGGAAAACTTAAAGGAAAAATAGACTTCCTGGGGAAAGATTTTCTTATTCTTGACATAAATGGTGTTGGCTATAAGGTTTTTGTTGTCTCTGAAGTGCTTCGGAAAGAAGCTTCGGTCGAGCTAGCCCTCTATACTTATAATCATGTCAGAGAAGATATTTTGGCTTTGTATGGCTTTTTATCTTATGACGAGCTATTGTTTTTTGAGTTGCTTCTGGGCGTTTCCGGTGTTGGGCCAAAGATGGCCATGAATATTATGTCAGCATTTTCATGCAAGAAGATAGAGGACTCGGTGCTAAAGCAAGACCCCTCGCTTCTTTCTTCAATTTCCGGAGTTGGCAGTAAAAAAGCCGAAAAAATCGTCGTCGAACTTAAGGGGAAGATCGGAACACTAAAAGGGACTTCCATTTTTAGCAAGATAGAAGAGCAAGATGAAATCCTGGGAGCTTTAGAAAGACTTGGCTATAAATCTGCAGAGATTAAAAAAATTATTCCTGAAATACCGACAAATATTGAAAACACCGAGGAGAGAATAAAGGCGGCACTAAAGCTTATAGGATAAAGTAAAATTTAGGATTAAGAGTTTAGTGGTTAGAAGGAATTAATAAGGGAAAACAATGGCAAAAGAAGCCAAGACAGATCAGGAAGAAGAACTCTTTGAAGAAACTTTGCGGCCTAAGAAATTTGGAGAATATATCGGACAAAATAAGGTCAAAGAGAATTTAAAAATCGCTATTGAAGCGGCTTTAAAAAGAAAAGATACTTTGGATCATGTTCTTCTTTACGGTCCGCCGGGATTAGGAAAGACCACTCTGGCCTGTGTTATCGCCAATGAAATCGGCGGCAATCTAAGAATTACTTCCGGTCCAGCCATAGAGAGGCCGGGAGATTTAGCTTCGATCCTAACCAATCTGGAAGACGGTGATATTCTTTTTATCGATGAAATTCATCGATTGAGTAGGGTGGTAGAAGAGATTCTTTATCCGGCGATGGAGGAAGGAGCGATCGATATTATTGTCGGCAAGGGGCCTTCGGCCAGGTCGATTCGGCTTGACCTCCCTTGCTTTACGATTATCGGCGCTACCACCAAGATCGGAGCAATCTCCTCGCCTCTTCGGGACCGTTTTGGAATAGTTCATCAGCTGGACTTTTATAATGAAGCAGAAATCGAGCAAATTATTCATAGGTCGGCGAAAATATTGGCGATAGAAATTAATAAAACTGCCTCAAAAGAGCTTTCAAAAAGAGCCAGAAAGACGCCCAGAACGGCGAATCGTCTTTTAAAGAGAGCTCGTGATTATTCGGAAGTAAAAGGTGAAGGATTTATTGATGAGAAATTGGTCAAAGAAGCCTTAGAAATGATTGAAATTGATAAAATGGGACTTGATAAGACTGACAAAAAGGTTTTGGAAGCGATAATTAATAAGTTTTCCGGCGGTCCAGTAGGTCTTGAGACTTTAGCGGCGGCAACGAGCGAGGATAAAGAAACAATCGAAACGGTTTATGAGCCGTATCTTATGCAAATCGGTTTTATTGAAAGGACTCCAAGAGGCAGAAAAACCACTCATTTAGCTCATAAACACTTAGGAATCAAAAGTAAAGAAAATCAAAACAAGCTTCTTTAATTTACTTTCGAAATTAGATTTCTCAAGACCAAATCCTAAATTCTCAATTCTATAAACTACTGATTTATTTCTTGCCAGCTTTGTTTGACCCAACTGCCTCCGGGGCCGCCGGAAAATTCGGCCATGGCGAGCCCTGATTCATAGTGTATTTCTCCAGAACCGGCTATAGTCAGAGTTTTTCCAGTCATAGCTACTATTTCTCCAGAACCAGCAAGCGTCATTCCGCCATTATATGCATATAAGGCAAGTTTTTCTCCGGTGGCGGATCCAGCATAAGTAATCGCTGAGCCTGATGTACTTGCTGATATGAAAAGAATATACGAGCCTGAACTATTTGAATAAAATTTAGTTGAACCGGATATAATGATAGTGCCATCGACCAGAACTATAGTGCCTTTGGATCCAAAATTATCGTCGAGTTTCCACTCTGCTCCTCCACTGACGCTTAAATTGCCATGAATATATAATGGTCCTGTTAGATTCACTTTGCTGGACGTGGACATGCTGAAATCACCGGTTATTTCTTTCGGCCCTAGATTAGTATATGATCCTGATCCTGGTGGAGAATAATTTCCGGTAATAGTCCCCCCGGCTTTTGCCAGATCTCTCCACGTATTGAGATCTACTTGAGGCAAATTTGTTGCAGGAGAACCGGGATATTTACTGCCTGTTATTCTCGAACCGCCTGTAATAGTTCCTACTGCCCAAGCATTTCCCGTAACTTGCCCCGAACCGCCGACTGTTATATTTCCGTTTGAGTATAAATTTCCGACAACTTCCGAGCTTCCTCCCACAGTAATTCCTCCTGTTCCTGATTGAATAGCATAACTAAAAGCTATTCCTTGTGTCGAGGGATTGGCAGAGATTCTTACTTTGACTGTTTTTTTAGCCACGTAATTAGTCTGGTTTGGAATATAGCCAGTGGAAATAATATCTTTTGTCTGACTATCAATGTTTTCTATTGAAACAATAAAGTCCCCTGATTCTAAACTGCAGAGGGAAGTACAAGATGGCGTCAAGCTCTTATTTAGCTCCCAAATGGTCTTTTCAATTCCAGCTTCAGCCAACGACAAAGCAGACGCTCTTTTGTAGGACCCCTGGGTTCTTACAAAAGTCGAAAGGACAAGGGAAGAAAGAATTATGCTCGTAGCCATTGTAAGAAGCATAATAATTAAACTTCCTATTAGTACCGATCCCTTATTTTTATTTGTTTTTTTCATTTATTTGTTTCTTAATAAAACCTTAGAAGTATTGTTGACAGTTAAAATCTTACTTGAAGAGGTATCTTGAGTGATTAAATTAACCTCAAGCTCGACTGAATTTTCAATATTCGGGGTATAAGTAAAATTTATTCCGGTTATTTTATCAGAAATATTAAGGTTGGCATTTGGACGCTGACTTAAGGCATTAGCAATAACGATTCTATTTAAATTATTGCCTAACTTTTCATAAATTATCCTATCTATGGCAAAGTTACCCTCGGCATCATAAATAATATTCTTGTCAGCATCTATTGCAGGGACTTTAAGTATTATAGTAGACGTAGTATCGGATACATAACTATCATATGAAAGCTCAACTCCTATTGCTTCTTTGGCATCTTTTATAATCCGATCTAAAAGGATTCGGTTTTCAGACTGGATATTTGTTTCTCTGAATTCTTTCTGGTAAAGTCTGATCCCCATTACATAAAGAGAGGTTAAAACGGTGAGTAGAGTTCCTACGATTGCGATAGATATAAGGAGCTCTATCAGAGTGACCCCTTGGCTTTTTGTTAAAAATTTTCTTTTTTTATTTTTCATTGGTTGATTCCCTTCTCGGCGATATAGGTCTCAAGTCTAATCTCTTCGTTTCTACCATTAAAAGGCCAGGTGACTAGAGCCGTTACCTTGATAATATCTGTTTGGGATGATCCGTTAACATTACTATCTACTGTTACTGTTCCGGTTGCTTGGCTGACGCCGGCAACTGAAAACGAATGATTATTTAAGCTATTAAATGAGCTAGACCTCATTTTCTCAATCTCCGATCTAGCTGCTTCATAGGCATATAGCTTGTTCTTGGAGTTTTTGTTCAAAGCTATACCTCTGGTAAAAAGAGGGATAATAGTAACAGCAATCGTCGAAAGAAGAATAATCGTGATAAGGATTTCAAGAATAGTAAAGCCTTGATTCTTTTTAATATTAGAATTCTTAAACATACTTTTATTATAGCTTAAATTATTAAGCTAACAAAAGCTCCCCCATTGGGGGAGCTTTTGTTTTAGAAAATTTACTGCTTGTTTGTTACCTGATAGTTGCCGCCTACGACATTCGGCCCTGTGTCATTTGTATTCTCAAGCGGCGCAGAAAGGGTATATGTCCTATTAGCATTTGCCGGGGTATATGTATAGGCAACACCATCTGGTTGAGTCTTGACAGGAGCTTGTAAAAGCGGCGGAGTTGTCGTAGTTAAGGTATTAAGATCGGCCGGGTAGACATCCTTATCTACAAAATACTGTTCAAGAGCGTTTTGAATCTCGTGGATGTCCGATTTTCTCTGGGCATCCCTTGATTTTCTTCTAGCACTTACTCCGGTAAGGCCGATAACAATACCGGCTAGAATACCGATAATTACGATGACGATCAAAAGTTCAATTAAGGTAAAACCTTTATTGTTCTTAAGTTGTTTTAGCATTTTCACCTCCTTTCTTTCCTTTTGGAAAAATTCTTATTTTAACTTAATGATAGTTTAAAAGTGCTAATGATGTCAAGTGCTTAAAAAGCTACTTTACTCTTTAATTCTTTAGTTTTAAAATAATTATGAGGAGGGCTGTCTGAAAATAGATTTAATTTATCATAATAAAGATATTCTAGGCCTTGATATTGGGTCGATCAGTGTCAAGGTCGCTGAACTATACCATAAAAGAGGAACCATTCGTTTAAGGGGTTGCGGTTATAGGGAAATGAAAGATATTTTTAGTCCCCAAGGAGTAATTGCTAATCCCCAAGCGGTTGCAAATGAGATAAAAGAACTTTTGAAAAAGCCAAATTGGGGAAAAATAAGGGCTGAAAGAGTTAACCTGTCCCTTCCGGAGGAGAAAATTTTCAGCCGTGTTTTAGAATTGCCCCAGATGTCCGAAGCGGAGCTTTCTGATGCTGTCCAATGGGAAGCCGAGCAATATATTCCTACTCCTCTAAAGGAGCTGTCGCTTGACTATGAGATAGTTGGCACGAGAAGTAACGGCAAAGAAATATTAAATGAAGTTTTGATGATTGCCGCTCCTCAAAATATTATTAACTCCTACCTTGAGGTTATCGACAAGCTTGGTCTTGAGCCTTATAACATCGAGACTAATATCCAGGCGGTTGCAAGATCTATGATTTCCAGCAAGGCCAAAGACGAGGCTATTTTAGTGATTGATATCGGAGGCAAAACTACCAGTATGGCTGTCTTTGACAAGACTGTCAGGATAACAGGCAGTATTCCGGTCGGGGGGGAAAATATTAGCGTCGAAAGTAAAAAAGCTTCTTTCCCAGAGATTGATACTTTAGCTAGCGAACTAAAAAAGCTTATTAATTATTACGAGGAAAAAGATGATAAGAAAATAGCGAGAGCTTTTCTCTGCGGCGGAAGCGCTTGTTTGCCTAGTTTAAAAGAAGAAATTGCCCAAAAAATTAACCTAGAAGTGGAAATTGGCAATCCCTGGGTAAATATTTCAACTTATCCTTTAAAGCCGATACCGAAGGCAGAATCCCCGCGGTATGCAAATGCAATCGGCCTGGCCCTAAACGGAGTCTTAAAATGAGCAAAATCAATCTTCTTCCCAAAGAAATAAAAGAACAGATAGAAATCTCAAAGAGAAATCGCTTTTTACTCTCGATATTTACTCTCCTTGTTTTTCTTTTGACTTCTTATGGAATCCTCTTTTATTTCGGCTATCAGTATTTGTCTAAAAATCTTTCAAAATCACGGCAAATCTTAGCAGCGAAAGAAAAAAGCCTTGAAAGTTACGGCAATATCGAGAAAGAAGCTTTTGATTTCCAAGAAAGGCTAAACAACTATAAAAAAATTGAAAAATCTAATCTTTACTGGTCGAAGATAGTGGAAGAAATATCTTCCAAAACCACTCCCAATATGTATATTCTAAATATTAAGGCTACTAGTGACACCAAAACTAAGGGAGAGATCACAGGAAATGCGGCTGACAAATTCTTAATTGCTACATTCGTTAGCTCGCTTTTAAAATCCGATCTTATTAAGTCGGTGGATATCGAGAGCGTGAATATCATTATAGACCCGTTTGCCACAAGAAAGACCAATAATTTTAAATTAACCTTTACTACTGATCTGGAGAAAATTAAATGACGCCAAAAAAGTTTTTTAATCTTTTAGTTATAATTGTTGTAGTCTTGTCCTTCTTAGGATTCGGTATTTCTTTCTATTTATGGACTTATTTAAAGAAAATCAGCCAAGAAAATTATCAAAAAGAAGTAGTTTTAGGGAGATTTACCGAAAAAGTTTATGCTTTGGAAAATTTAAAAAGAAATTTCCAAAAGATCAAGCCTTTAAGCCAGGATATTCTTTTAGCTTTTCCTAAAGAAAAAGATTCTGAAGAAGTCCTTAGATTTTTAGAAGAGAACGCCGTTACCAATAGCGTAAGCTTAGAGGTTTATCGCTATGAGGAGCCAAACGACAAAAAAAAAGTGGAAACTCCTTCAGATCTAGTACTTATCCAGACTCGCAAAAAGGATGGCGATTATTATGAGCTTACTCTGCTTTTTACCGCAGAAGGACCATATAAAGATGTTCTCTCTTTCTTTAAAAATGTTGAGGCTTCAAAGCGTCTGATGACTGTAAAAAATGTTGATATTACTAAAATTGAAGGAGCTTCCAAAGACACAATAAAATTAACTTCTAGCATATCGGTATATTTAAAACCTTAAGATGAAAGAAATTTTAAACAAAATAAAGAATTGGTTTTTTAGGCAGAAAGAAAATATAGTTTATTTCTTTTTCTTCCTAATTTTCGCTTTAATTGCTTATTCTTATTATCTAGTCTTGAATCCGAATCAGGATATGGCTTTTGAACAGAAAGTAACCAAAGAAAATCAGGCGGTAGATATTAAGTTTGATAAAAAAGCCTTGGAGAAGATTGAGAACTTGGCTAAAAAGCCGGTGAAAAAAGATGCTCAAGGGCAAGATCCCTTCATGACCTACTAAGCTACTTATCAAATCATACTTGTAAGCTCGTAAATCGGCTTAATGATTGAGATCATAATAAAGCCGATCGCCGAACCAATAAGAAGCATAAGGAGTGGTTCTAAAAGACTGGTTAAGTTCTTAATGATATTATCAACATCTTTTTCAAAAAAAGAGGAAAGCTTAGCACAAATTTCACTTAAGGTACCGCTTTCTTCACCAATTGCCAGCATTTGATTTATAAGAACCGGGAAATTTTTGCTGCTTTCCATTGATTTTGAAAGGGTGATCCCGTCTTTGACCTCTTCTTTGAATTTAACAATATCCTCTTTAAAGATCAGGTTTTGAGTAGCATCAGCAATGATCTCTAAAGTTTCGACTATCGGAATTCCGCTGTCTAGAAGCGATCCCAGAGTCCTTGTAAACCTGATGATATTTATCTTTTTGACTGTCTTGCCCAAAACCGGAATATGAAGGACCATAAAATGGAATCTCTTTCTTACAAACTGTACATTCTTTATAATATAACGAATACCGGCTGCTAAACCGATAAGGAGAATAATAATGAAAAATCCGTAGCTTGCCATGGCATTGGATACTGTTATTAGGATTTTGGTACTCATCGGAAGTTCGGCATTCATTTCTTTAAACATCTTGCCAAGCTCGGGGATGACGCTTGTCATCATAAAAAAGACCGCTCCAAACATGGCAACGACAATGACGGTCGGATAGGTCATAGCGCTCTTTATTTTGGCGCTGATTTCATGATCTTTTTCAATTTGATCAGCTACCAGCTCTAAAGTTTTATCAAGCGTCCCTCCTATCTCACCGGCGTTTATCATGCTTACAAAGATCGGTCCGAAAACTTTTTCATGTTTTTTAAGGCTTAGGTAGAAAGAACTGCCACCTTCAACATCTCTAACAAGTTCTGTAACAATTGCTTTCATCTTTTTATTCGTTGTCTCTTTCTGAAGAGTTGTTAGAGATTGCATTAGTGAAATACCGGCATTTATAAGAGTGGCTAGCTGCCTAAAAAAGATAACTTTTTCAACCCGGGGGATATAAGAAAAGTTTTGGAGGACAGAAAACAGAGGATTTACTTTTTTTTCGACAATGCTGACCGGTATAAAATCTTTACTGGATATAATCTCAGCTGCTTCATTCCTAGAAGAAGCATTCAGGTCGCCTTTCTGGATATTGCCGGCTTTATCTTTTGCTGTATATGTAAAAATAGGCATAAATTTATTGTAGCATATTTATTTTGACTATTGTTTTTTTAGGTCGTTTATGGAAAAATTAAACTATGGCAATCGTATATTTGCTTTATTTCTTAGGAATTATAGTTTTTGCGATTATTTCTTCAATCGCTATTTACCAATACCGCAGGTATAGTTTGCCGGGGGACAAGTCGAGAATCATAGTTTATTCCTATTTATTTTTTTCGGTATTTATTATTTTAACCACCATTTTTTTCTTTTTGGGGGCTTAAGGAGCTTACAATGACTAGCCATTTCAAATATTTTGCCTCGCAGCAAGCCGATGAAAATGTCATCATTGTCACAAGAAAGCATATTTTTGTCCTTTTTCCTGTGCTCTTAAGTGTTTTTTTGGTCTACATAATAGGACTAGTAGTGGCTTTTATTGTGCCTGGCTTTATCCCGATGCTTCTTAGGGCTCCAGTTTTTAATGTTTTCGTTGCTATACTTAGCCTTTATTTTCTTTTTGCAACTCTTTTTCTTTTCATCGCTTGGCTTCTTCATTATTTGAATATAATGGTTGTTACCAACGAGCATATAGTGGAAATTACCCAAAAAAATCTGTTTTCAAGAAAGATTGCGGAGATGGATCTTGAGAATGTCCAGGATGTCTCTTCCTCTGAAGATGGCCCGATCGAAAATATCTACCACTTTGGAAATGTTTTTGTCCAAACAGCCGGGGAGGCGCCGAATTTTGATTTTGGCAAAGTCCCGAATCCAAATGAAATAGCCCAAAAAATTATGGAGCTTAAGGAGGAATGCATCCGCAGTAAATATGGCGGCAATAGGACCCTAAATGCCGAGGGAAATTTTGTCGGCTATAATCAAGGATTTAGTCAGCCGTACCAAAATCCTTATCAAGAAAACGAAAATTTTGGTCTGTCAAACCCAGCTGGGCAAGCAAATGGCAATCAAGGCGGACACTTCCAAGAAACAAACCCTTATCCGCCCCAATATCCGGAGTCTTTTAGGAGTCCGGAACAGACTGAAGAGCCAAGAGACAATTTTCAAAATAATGCCTAAAATTTTATTGCATATTTGTTGCGGGCCCTGTTCAACAGTGCCTATTCCTTTTTTAAAGGATAAATTTGAAGTCTTCAGTCTTTTTTATAACCCCAATATCTATCCCAAAAAAGAAAAAGAATTAAGGCTTCTTAACGCTAAGAAAGCTGCTAAAAATTTTAATGTTGATTTTTTCATTGAAGATGATGATTATGACTGTTACCATAAGGCTGTAAAAGGAAAAGAAGAAAATATAGATTGTGAAAGATGCAAGGCTTGTTATAGATTAAGATTGGCGAAAGCAGCTTTTAAGGCTAGAGAGCTAAGGATTAATTTCTTTTCTACCACACTTCTTATTAGCCCCTATCAAGATCATGAAGCTTTAAAAAAAATTGCTCAAGATGTCAGCAGAGAAAAAGGAGTTAAGTTCTTCTACAAGGATTTCAGGCCCTATTTTAGAGAGTCACAAGATAAAGCCAAAGAAATGGGGCTTTATAGGCAAAAATATTGCGGCTGTGAGTACAGCATTAATGGTAAGTAATAAGTTTTCTCCCGCTGGCTGCTTATTTCTGATTTATATTCGCTCAAGGTTATTCTTTTGTCACCCTTAAGATTTCCTCGAGTGAGGTTAGTCCCTCAAGAGCCTTTATGAAACCGTCTTGGTGCATAGTCAGCATTCCGTTTCTTATGGCAACATCTTGAATTTCTTCGGTAGAGGCTCTTTTTACAATTAAATCGCCGATCTCATCGTTGATTTCTAAAACCTCATAAATCCCCATTCTTCCTAAGTAACCTCCACCGTCACAGCGGTTACAGCCTTTGCCGCGATATAGCAAAAGATTCATTGAATTAGCAGAAGGAGCACTCTTTTTCTCTTCTTTCTTTCCCTGAAACTTATCAATATCTTCTGGAGTCTGTTTGCCGGAAGAATCATCGTTTTTTGGAGGCATAATTTTTCTTTCTTTAAATCCGGTTGCTGAAGCTGGAATCTCTTTTCTCTCTCCCTCCGCTTTATCAAAGGTAAGAAATGATTTTGAAAGATTAAATTCTTTTTTAAGATCTTTGATCATCTCTTCGGAAGGGGAGAATTCCTCTTTACAGTAAGGACAGAGTCTTCTTACAAGCCTTTGGGCGATAACAGTATTTACGGTAGAAGCAATAAGGAAAGGCTCAATTCCCATGTCTAAAAGCCTTGGCAGAGCCCCAGAAGCGTTATTAGTATGCAAAGTAGAAAGGACAATATGGCCGGTTAAAGCCGAATGGACTGCCATCTCAGCCGTCTCATTGTCCCTGATTTCTCCGACCATAATAATGTCAGGATCCTGCCTTAAAAGAGCTCGAAGACCGGTTGCGAAGGTCATTCCTACCTTTGGGTTAACTTGAGTCTGGTTAACTCCAGAAATGCGATATTCAACCGGATCTTCGACTGTCGAAATATTCACTCCTATTGTATTAAGCCCCGAAAGAATGCTATAAAGAGTCGTCGACTTTCCGCTTCCCGTCGGACCGGTGACTAAGGTCATGCCATGAGGCCTTTTTAAGTTTCTTTTAACAATTTCTAAAGCCATTCCCTTAAAACCTAGTTCTTCTAAAGTCGCTGCTTTTGTCGATTCGTCAAGAAGCCGCATCACAACTTTCTCGCCGTCCATAATCGGCAAGGTAGAGATACGAATGGCGATTTTCTTGCCATCGACATCAACTTTGATTCTTCCATCTTGAGGAATGCGGTGTTCATCAATCCTTAAATTGGCCATAATTTTAATTCTGGAAATAAGCGAAGATAAAATTTCCTTAGGCAGAGTCATTGTGTCTCTTAGAATTCCATCGATTCTGTACCTTACGTGGACGTAGTCTTCCCTAGGCTCGACATGGATATCCGAAGCTCGGGTTTTGACGGCATATTCGAGAATAATATTAATAGCTTTAGCAATCGGCGCTTCCTGAATAATTTCTTTCATTTTTTCAGGACTCTCAAGTTCGATTTCTTCTTTCTTATGCTCTTCGGATTCTTCCTGGATTACTTTAGTGACTTCTGTCGAAAGCTCTCCTTTGTATTGGTCCAAAACATTATTTATGCCTCTTGCCGTTGCAATGTAAACCTTAACCTTATAGTTGAGTTGCTTTTCGATAAATTGAAAAGTTTGGAAATCCAATGGGTCTAAGGTAGCGACTTTTAGAAAACCGCTTTCTTCATCAAAAACAACCACCCCATATTTTTTGGCGATTTTTTCCGGAAGCTTTTGAAGGATACTTTTGGGAATTTGCTTATCCTCAAGGTCAACAAAAGAAAGCTTAAGATATCGAGCATAGTCGTTTAAGATATCTTTTTCAGTAAGAACCCTATTATCAATTAGGACCTCATAAAGCGGCTTGCCGGTATTTTCTGCTTCTTTCAAAGCTTTTTTCAGAGTTTCGTCCGGCAGGGTTCTATAAGTTTCCATGATATCCTTTAGAACACCGTCTTTTATCTTTATCTTTTCCACTTTTAAGAATTAGTTGTAAAATGAATAAGCTAACTTTATTGTAGCCTATTTTTTAATTATTTTTAAGTTAATGAAATTAAGCGATCTTGATTTTAGTCTTCCAGAGGAGTTTATTGCGAGAAATCCAGTTGAGCCTCGAGATAAGGCTAGGCTTTTGATGCTAGACCGAAAGAGCGGCAAAGTAAGCCATGATTTTTTCTATAATTTGCATCTATACTTAAAAAAAGGCGATTTGTTAGTTCTAAATAATACGAAAGTTTTCCCAGCTCGGCTTCTGGGAAAGACTAGTGAAGGGAAAAAGATTGAAATCTTGCTTTTAGAGCTAAAAAAAGAAAGCAACTGCCTTGTGAAACCAGGAAAACTGGTTAAAGATTCTTTAAAAGTTGAATTTACTTTGGGCCTTTCAGGAGAGATTAGGAGAAAAGGCGCTGGATTCAGCATTATTTTCAATGAAGAAGAAAAGAATTTGCAAAGAAAAGTTCAGGAAATCGGATTTTTGCCTCTTCCGCCGTATATTATTAAAGAAAGAAAACTTCATCACCAAAAGGAATACCAAAGTGGGGACAAATTGGATTACCAGACGATTTTTGCTGAAGAAGAAGGGTCGGTTGCTGCCCCAACCGCCGGCCTTCATCTTACCAAAGAACTTTTTAAAAGGTTCAAGGCCAAAGGGATCCAAATAGCCGAGGTCACACTTCATGTTGGATTAGGAACTTTCGAGCTGATAAGAGAAGCTGATTTTCGGAAACACAAAATGCATGCTGAACAATTTTTTGTTTCAAAAAAGACAGCCGGAGTTTTGAATAAGGCCAAAAAAGAAAGAAGGAAAATTGTCGCTTTAGGGACGACAACTGTGAGAGTTTTGGAGAGCCAGTTTAAATCTGGAAAATTCCTTTCCGGGGGCGGCCAGACAGATATTTTTATTTATCCTGGCTATCGGTTTCAGACCATAGACAGTCTAATCACCAATTTCCATTTGCCAAAATCTTCCCTTCTGCTCCTTGTTTCTGCATTTGCCGGAAAAGACCAAATTCTAAAGGCCTATAAAGGAGCGATTTCCAAAAAATACCGTTTCTTTAGCTATGGCGATGGGATGTTAATAGTTTAGAATTTTGTTTACAAAAATATAGCTTTAAGATAAAATAGCGTTAGTATTTTTGAAAACCTAGAGGGAGCACCCTCTTTTTATATTGGAGATTGTCTTATTCAATGACTACCGAGGAGGTGAGCTATGGAAAGGGTTGCTGAGAATCTAGATGCATTGATCAACGGACAGATTGCATTTTCTGACCCCTGGGATTATGAGAAGAAGGCCTACCAAATCCTCTTGAATAACAAGTATGGATTAAAGGCCTTGTCGTTAGTTGAGAGCATGGGAGGTTCATTGGCCTTGTCTTTGTTTGAGAAAGCTTTTCTTTCAAGAAAAGAACCGAATCTCAAGAAGTTGGCTAGGATTTTCAAAATGTCGGAAGAAAAGGCGACGGCAGCTCTTGACTTAGCGAAATATATAGTTCTTCTCAGCTTCGATGATGTGGTCTGGAACACACCAGAGTATGGGATGAATTATAACCGCGTTCATCTTCTATGCGATCTGGCGGTTATCGAGGAGTTCTTTCCTCGAGAGTTACTCTGTGCCAAGTTCTGTATTACTCCTTTTGGCTGGCGTTATGCCTATGCAGGGGAGAAAAACAAGGCAAAGAAAGGAAAATGCTGGCACGGTGGAAAACGAGACTGTAATCCTTACGAAGTGACAACCAGGGGGCCAAGCAAAAAGGTTGAAAGAGTTTACAGTCTATTGCTAAGTGAAAGAAGGGAGCGGATTAAGGTGGCTAGGGTGAGAGAACCTGATGGTGTAAAGCCTCCTAAGCCTTCTCCTCAAGGCACTTCAGATAGGGAAATAGCCTATCTGACCCAGCGTCAAGCTGATGTTTATGCCTTTTTTCTCAACCAGTTTGGCGATCGAGGCGTTTTTACAGAGCCTGGTTCATACAAAATAAATGATATACCAGTGCATGCTTATAGTATCAGTACTCTTGAGAAAGAAGGTTGTTTGTCGACACGGGTGGTCGAAAAACCAGGGAGAGGACGAGTAAAGGAGATTACTCTTCTTAGCAAGAAGATCGAAGTCATTGATGACCCTAGTAAGCTCTATCGCTTGAGACGCTTTGGGATAACTCCGGAAATAGCTATCATACACTCTCCCGATCAGCCTAGTGAAGTCGTGATGTTGGCGATAGATATGATAAAACCACCAGCTATCAGGGTAAGAAAATCAGCCAACGCAAAAGAGCTGAAAGGTTTGTCTGATTCTATAACCCAAGATGGGGTCATTGAACCAATTATAGTAAAGTCTTTGGACAGTGACTCATATGAACTTATCGCTGGCGAACGTAGGCTACTTGCATCGATCGACGCTTGTATCTCAGAAATACCAGCAATTATAAAAAACGTCGACCAAAGGGGAGCAGTAGACATCGCTCTCGTCGAGAATATCCAGCGAGAAGATCTGAATGCTGTCGAAGAAGCAGAAATCTTCCAAGTAGCAATTCAGACCTTTGGATACTCTCATGAGGAGCTGGCTGGACGGATCGGTAAGCCTAAGACATATATTAGTGAGCTTACGCCCTTGCTAAAATTGTCTGACGAGATCAAAGGATACATAAGGGACGGAAAAATTAGCAAGAGCAAGGCGATTTACATATCGAGACTTCCGGATCCCGAAGACAGGCTTGCCGTGGCACGAACGGTTGCGAAAAATCCGGAGGCTGTGCCCGATTATAAAGTGCGCGAACTGGTCAGGGGAATCCAAGGCAAAACGAGTGGTATTGACTCTATCAAGCAACAGCTGAGTCGTATACGATCGATGCTTAAGGCTCTTGATGTTGAAAGTCTTAGATCTGCTGACAAAGCGAAATTGACTCATGCTCTTGAGCAGACAAGCGATCTAATGATCCAAATCATGGATAGCTTGACAGGGGCTGAGAGCAAATCAGACGCGCCTAAGATAGTCTAACGGATAGAATAAAAGGAAGAGGTGATTGAAGTCAGGGCGGCCGAAAGGCCGCCTTTTTCTAACTTTCATTTACCTAAGTCTTCTCTTCTTCTTCTAGTCTCTGCATTCGCCGGAAAAGACGATATTTTAAAAGCCTACAAAGAGGCAATTCACAAAAAATATCGTTTCTTTAGCTATGGCGATGGGATGATTATTATTTGATTTCCAATAAATTTTGTGTTAAAATTGAAATTGTAACCATTAGTTAGTAATAAATATTCAGTTTAGAGCGTTTAATTTTTTTCATTCAGAGATTCTAACTCTTAGACTTTAATCCTTACAGATTACAGAAACAGAATATCTTTTGATAAGATATTTTCTGTCTCTCTCAAGATACTAAAAAACGTTCTTAAACTAAAGAAAGCGAGGTTAGTATGGAACCAATCAGTTTATTTCTGATAGTTGCCGGAGTAGCTGTTGGCGGGTTTTTCGGATATTCTTATAGGAAGACCCAAGCCAAAAAAGAGGAGCAAGGCGTTGAAAACAAGGTTAAAAAGATCTTAGAAGATGCCAGGACTGAAGCTAAAGAGACGGTCCTTCAAGCAAAAGATGAAGCGCTGAAAATCGGCGAAACCACTAAGAAAGAAGAGAAAGAGAGGCGGGCTCAAATTGTTGAAATGGAAAACCGCCTGGCTCAAAAAGAAGAGAGTTTGGATAAAAAATCGGAGGCGGTGGACGTAAAAAAAGAAGAGATTGAAAAGGATAAAAAAGAGATCGAAGAGATAAAAAACAGCTTGGTTGATCTAAGAGCAAAGCAGGAACAAGCTCTCGCCAAAATTGCCAAGCTTTCTACCGAGAAAGCCAAGGAAAAGCTCTTAGAAATGATTGAGAAAGACTATAAGAAAGACGTTGTCGCTTATATTAAAAAGATTGAAACCGATATTAAAGAAGAAGCCGATAAAAAGGCTCAGGAAATTCTGTCAACGGCAATCCAAAGTCTGGCTAGCGAGCATACTGCCGAAACGACCATAACAGCGCTTTCCATTCCCAATGACGAAATGAAGGGCCGAATTATCGGAAAAGAAGGCCGAAATATCCAGACTATTGAGAAATTAACAGGTTGTGACATCATAGTTGACGATACTCCGGAAATGATCGTTATTTCCGGATTCGATCCGGTAAGACGCCATATCGCTCACAAAGCACTTTCTTCGATGCTTGCGGATGGTCGAATAAACCCGGCCAGGATTGAAGAAGCCGTCGCCAAGGCAGAAAAAGAGATTGACAAAGAGATAAAAGAAGCCGGAGAGCAAGCTGTATTTGAAACAAAAGTCGTTGGTCTCCCTGCTGATCTAGTAAAGATAATCGGCCGGCTCAAGTTTAGAACATCTTACGGCCAAAATGTCCTTAAACATTCCATAGAAGTCGCTTCACTGGCTTCTGCTTTGGCTTCCGAACTTGGTGCTGATGCTAACATAGCTAAAAAAGCCGGCCTTTTGCATGATATAGGAAAAGCAATCGATCGTGAAATTGAGGGTACTCATACCGTTATTTCAAGGGACATCTGCAAAAAATACGGGATGTCTGATGAGATTATCCATGCGGTAGAGGCTCATCATGGCGATGTCGAATACAAATCGGTGGAAGCGATTATCGTTTATGTTGCCGATGCTATCTCTGCCAGCCGGCCAGGCGCTAGAAGAGATACGCTCGAAAATTACATAAAGAGGCTTGAGGAGATTGAAAATATCGCCAATTCTTTCGAAGGAGTTGACAAGTCTTATGCCATCCAGGCTGGCCGCGAAGTCAGAATTATTGTAAACCCTGAATCAATCGATGATCTCGAAGCTCAAAAATTAGCGAAAAACATTGCGGATAAGATAGAACAAGATCTAAAGTACCCCGGCCAGATCAAGGTTAATGTCTTGAGAGAGACGAGAGCGATTGAATACGCAAAATAAAATCAAAAATCAAAAGTTAAAAGTCAAAATGACAACTCAAAACTCAAAAATATTGAAAATTCTATTTATTGGCGACATTGTTCATAGGATTGGCAGGAAAGCAGTAGCTAAGGTTCTGCCTGATCTAAAGAAAAAACTAAAAATCGACCTTGTAATTGCTAACGGCGAGCATGTAAGTACCGGCTACGGTATGACCGAAAAAGGCTATCACGAGATAATGGACGCCGGCGTTGATTTTATGACCTCTGGGAATCATATCTGGCGGAAACATGATTTTGTCCCGCTTTTAGATTCGAAAGATATTAAAGTCATAAGGCCGGCTAATTATCCGGAGGGAGTTCCTGGCAGGGGCTATGAAATCTTAGAAGTTGGCCGGGAAAAAGTAGCGATTATTAATTTTCAAGGCCTCCTTTTTATTAATCCAGACTTAGATTCCCCTTTTAGGAAAGCGGATGAAATCTTGGAAGAACTTAAAGATGTAAAGATAAAAATCGTCGACTTTCATGCCGATGTTACAAGCGAAAAGGTTGCTTTTGGACTTTATCTTGACGGCCGAGTTTCAGCAGTTTTAGGCACTCATACCCATGTTCCGACAGCCGACAACCAAATTTTAGAAGGAGGGACAGCTTATATCTCGGACATCGGGATGGTCGGGCCTAAAAATTCTGTTCTCGGAGTTAAAAAGGAGATTATCTTGAAAAAATTCTTGACCGGCCTTCCGGGGCGGCATGAATCGATAGAAAAAGGAGATTGTATCTTCAATTCAGTACTTCTTGCTATCGGTTTGGATGGGAAAGCTTTAGAAATCAAACGGGTCGATAAAGAAGTAATGGTTGACTAACATTTTGACTTTTAACT
>JAMCYV010000001.1:18108-20941 GCA_023473595.1 Patescibacteria group bacterium
AATAAAGATTAATAGAAATTATTAAGAAAATATTAAGTTAATAATTAACGCGGAGGAAACAAATGACAAAGAGAGAACTTATTGATTCCTTATCGAAGGATCTCAAAAAATCAAAGAGGGAAGTAGAGGAATTTATCGATGCATTCGTAAAGACTGTTTTCGATAAAGTTCAGAGCGGTGAAAAAGTAGCTGTAACCGGATTCGGGACTTTTGACCTTGGAAAAAGAGCAGCTAGGAACGGCCGAGATCCGCAAACCGGTGCGAAGATTAGAATCCCTGAAATGGCGATGCCGAGATTCAGAGCTGGTAAAGGTTTTAAAGAGACAGTTAGACGATAAATAAATATACAAAAAGGACTCGCTTTAGGCGAGTCCTTTTTGTAGCTAAACAAGATTTTCAATGCCGAGACTATTACAACAATTGAGAAAAAAGCTTTAACAAATGTATTTCCTTTTTTGATTGCAGTATGAGCTCCCAAGGTGCCACCGATAAGCATACCGACAAAAAGAGCTATTCCTAATTGAAAATTAATTAATCCATTTAAAGAAAAAATCGTTACAGCACTAATGGACAAAATAGAAAAAGCAAATAAATCGGTTGCATTGGCTTCGAGAAATGGCAAACCAAAGAAGAAAATGAGCGAACTAATCTGAATAGGTTCCATCCCCCAAAGAAACTAGAGAAAACTGATAAACAAAAATAAACGACGTAGCCTATTGATTTTCTCATTGGATTTACAAATTTTTCTTCTAATCCAAAATCTTTCTTTAAGAATATAGTAGGTACGTAGGTACTAATACTATTAATAGAATACCAATTAAAGTATTTAGGATTTTTGTATTTATTGAGATAAGAATCCTTGACCCAATATAACTTGCTATAACTCCTGCAATAGCTAGACCAATTGCATATTTCCATACAACTTTCTGATTTCGAATGTATTTAAAAGTTCCACCAAAATTCATACCCAAACCCCCAAATTTACTGGTTGCAAGTGTAATTTGAGGTGGAACTCCCAAGAATAATAAAAACGGAATAGATATTAGACCACCGCCCCCAGAAACTGCACCGATAAATCCTGCTGCAATACCTACTAATAAAACACCAGCGACTTGATAAAGCATAAAAAGAATTTATTTTTAGTTAGATATAAACTTGTTTAAGAAGAACCACATTTTGGTGGGCCGTCTGGGATTCGAACCCAGGACACCCTGCTTAAGAGGCAGGTGCTCTAACCAACTGAGCTAACGGCCCTCAAATAATTCAAAATTTAAAATTCAAAATGCAAAGCTAAAGGTATTTTGCCTCGCAAATATTTATTATAAAACATTGCAACAGCAATTCCTGAACTTTTGACTTTTTATTTTTGATTTTTTAATTAACTATGGTGCGCCTGGGAGCGGTGGTCTAATCGACCTACTGCTTAGAAGGCAGTTGCTCTGTCCCCTGAGCTACAGGCGCCTCTCTTCGTTCGGCGTAAACTAAGTCTACATTGAACAGTTTAACTGTGAAATGGAGCGGGTGAGCGGAATTGAACCGCCGTCCTCAGCTTGGAAGGCTGATATAATGGCCACTATACGACACCCGCCTACGCTTCGCTTCGGCGGGCAGGCCCGCTTCAGCTTTATTATATTCTACTAAATTCTAGCCGCTAACCACTAGATACTAACATGGTCGGGGAGACAGGATTCGAACCTGCGACCTCATGGTCCCAAACCATGCGCGCTACCAACTGCGCTACTCCCCGCATTAGCATATTTTAGCAAAAAAACAAGCTTTATTCAATGCTATTTAGCTTATAAAAAAGGATGATGAAGACTTTATTTAAATTTATGATAATCAATTTGTGATAAGAAGAGTTCAAGAAAAAGACATCGGTCAAATCATTCCAATCTATAAAAAAGCCTTTGAGGTGAGTATTCGGCATATTTTTGGGGTTAAATTGCCCAAAAACCAGGTTTACCAAGACATTTTTGGACTTATTTTTGAAACTTATAAGAATGATTTTTTTGTCAGTGAGAATGACGGGATCAGTGGGTTTATTGTTGCTCCTTATGATGATTCTAAGATTGTTAAAAATGCGATTTTCAAAGGTTACCTTCTGAAATGGGGCTGGCATTGGCTAACTCAAAAATACGGATTTGGCCTTAGACCTTTTTTTAAAATGTTTAAGGATAAAATTATCTTTCTAAGAAGCAAAGGAAGAGCTAAAAAAATTACTCGTTCTCGAGTTCTTTCGATAGCTGTAGACCCCGAGCACCAAGGAAAGGGCATTGGAGCCGAGCTTCTTCAGGCTGGTCTTCAAAATTTAAGAAGCAAAAAGGCTGCAAAAGTGATATTAGAAGTGAGAGAGTATAATCTGCCGGCCAAAAGGCTTTATGAAAGGTTCAGGTTCAAAGAAGTCGGCCGATTTCAAGATACCGGCGGAACATGGATTCAGATGGTTATGGAACTCTGATATGTTTTGTTATCCGACCTCATTTCGCGTCATTCCCGCGAAGGCGGGAATCTAAAGCTAGGTAGAAAAATATCCTCTTTCTACTTTTGGCAGCTCTTCTCCTCTCTGTCATCCCGGGCTTGATCCGGGATCTAGTATATTTCAGGTTTATACTATTAATTCTATTTTAGTTAGAGATTCGCAGGGTAAACGCCAAGTGGAGCAAAAACTGCCCCTTCGACTTCGCTCAGGGCAAGCTAACAGCTTTTCAAAACCTGCCCGAAATGAATTTCATTCAGGCGGGTGTCACAATCTTTGCTCTCTCACGTACAAAAAATGACAACAAGTCCGATTCCGGAAAGTCATTTTTTGTACGTTCGTTCACTTGATTGTTCT